>PBMH01000024.1 GCA_002722515.1 Alphaproteobacteria bacterium
AGAACATTTTGTAAGAATGGAACACATCCATGGTACCGGCGGACCCTCAACTCCTCCAGCGACTGCGCAACCGTATCTCTGCGCTTGAGCGTAGTAAAAACGGCAGCCCACGTACCAACGACAGCTTACCTTTGGGTTTATCGGCGATCGACGAACACCTTCCTTGGGGCGGCCTCACGGCGGGTGCTATCCACGAGATTCTCGACGGCGACCCACCCACATCGAAACCTATCACCAAAAACGGCATTTCGAAGAGCCACGGTGCACTTAACGGCGCAATAACAGGCTTTACCGCCGCCGTGGTCGGGCGCGCCCAGAAACTACGCGCGCGACCCGTCGTCTGGATCGCACCTCGCACAGGCCCTTGCGAGAGTCTATATGCGCCGGGCCTCGTCGGGTTTGGTCTCGATCCCGTTGATCTTATTGCCGTACGTATCCCACCCGGCCGCGACTTCGCCGTAACGGCGCTGTGGGCCATGGAGGAGGCATTACGCGTGCCAAACATCGGGCTGGTTTGCGCCGAGATCGAGGTGATCGATCTCACTGCCAGCCGCCGCCTACAACTCACCGCCGAAACCAGCGGCGGGCTTGGCCTGCTATTGCGCAGCGATACGGGCATCGTTCTACCCCCAACGGCATGCGCCAGTCGCTGGCGGATCGCCGCGCTGCCAGGCGGGCCCACCATTATCGAGGGGATCGAATATCCGAAACTACCCGGTGTCATACGCTGGCGCACCGAACTTCTGCGCGCCCGAGGCGGGCAGTCGCAAAACTGGCAATTGGAATGGAGAAATGACGGACAGGACAAATCCCAAACGGCGGGTAGTTTCGCTCTGGTTCCCCCGCTTCGCGACCGATCGCTGCCAACGGAACCTAGAACCCCGGAAGAAACGACAATTCTACGCAGCGGGAACCATCGCCGGACAGCCTGCGCTAGCTATGGCCATAAACGAGGGGAGCACCGTCCGCCTGAGCGCGGTGACGGTGACCGCCCAGAAAGCAGGCCTATCCCCGGGCCAGACTCTAGTCGACGCGCGCGCGCTACTGCCTGATGTTGCTGTACATGACGGCGATCCAGCCGGTGACAACTCGACCTTGGAGCAGATAGCCGTTTGGTGCACCCGCTACACGCCGTGGGCGGCCCCATCAGGTCTGGAACCCGGCGGTGCGGCGGGCATCTGGCTGGACATATCGGGCTGCGCTCACCTATTCGGCGGTGAGGCCGCAGTGCTGGACAACATAATCGACCGTTTAGCGGCAATAGGCTATACCACTCGGGCAGGCCTCACTGATACAGCTGGCGCATCATGGGCAGCAGCCCGGTTTGGTCAGCCCGACAGGGCGCGCCGCGTGATTATCGCGCCTGGGGAACACTCCACCCAGCTCGCGCCCCTTCCCAACGCTGCACTCCGCCTACCGTCGGATATCCTAGATGGGCTCGAGCGGCTCGGCCTTCGTAAGATCGGCGACTTAATAACGATCCCACGCGCCGGACTTAACCGCCGATTTGGTGAACTGCCCGCCCGCCGCCTGGATCAGGCCCTGGGACGGATCGATGAACCGATCTCGCCCCGCGCACCCGCACCGGTCTGGAAGTTACGCACTGCATTTGCCGAGGCCCTTGGTCGCGAGGAAGATATCGCTGCAGCCGCCCGTAACCTGACCGAGGCCCTGTGTAATCGTCTTGCCCGGTCAGAATGCGGCGCACGCTGGCTGGAGTTACGTCTCTACCGGGTTGGTGGACGGGTCGATACAGTCATGGCGGGTACCAGCCAGGCAAGCCACGATCCTGACCACCTGGCGCGGCTACTTGTCGAACAGCTCGAGCACCTGACCACCCCCACCACATCCGCGCCCGATTCCCTAAGCGCCGCTAGCGAGACTATGGTTGAAACCCTAACCCTAGCCGCCACGGTGACCGAGCCCTTGCATAAGGTTCAGACCCGACTGTTCGAGAGCCAGGACAACTATTGTGATGTGCTAGAACGCCTCGTCGACCGGCTAGCCACGCGTCTTGGCCCCGATAGTGTAGTACGTTTTTATCCCTGCGACACACATCTGCCCGAGCGGGTGCAGAGAGGTGAATCGGCCCTAGTCGTACCACCGGTCACGGATAGAAATTGGCAGCCGCCTCAGCCCCGGCCGCCTCGCCTGCTCTCTAGGCCCGAACAGATCGAAGCCGTGACCTCTGTTCCCGACGATCCACCGATGCTGTTCCGTTGGCGCGGTAGGGCTCACCGGGTGGTCTGTGCCGAAGGCCCCGAGCGGATCGCACACGAATGGTGGCGACAGCCGGATACAAAAGGTGACATCACAACAACGGTCCTAGACTGGACCACCCGCGACTATTATCGCGTCGAGGACGCTGACGGTCGTCGGTTCTGGCTTTATCGCGAAGGCTTCTATGGTCGTCTCGAAGCAGACGATGCCGCGGATAAAGCCTCGCGCTGGTTCCTGCACGGACTGTTCGGATGACCACACCAGAATATGTCGAACTGCAAGTGACCAGTAACTTCACATTCCTAGAGGGGGCCGCTCATCCCGAGGAACTAACCGAGCGGGCCGCCGAACTAGGCCATTCTGCCCTCGCCATCACCGACCGCAACACACTTGCCGGAATCGTGCGTGGGCATCTGGGAGCAAAACGGGCCGGAATCCGAGTAATCGTTGGAGTGCGGCTGGATTTCATTGATGCAAGCCCGTCCCTACTGTGCCTGCCGACTGATAAGGCGGCCTATTCGCGCCTGTCGCAACTACTGACCCTAGGCAAACGCCGTACAGAAAAGTCCCAATGCCACTTGAGAATCGACGATCTAATCAATCCAAACGGTGTATTTTTGCGTGGTGCAGGACAAATCCTCATCACCCTCCCGCCAGACAACATAACAGAAAATTCGATTAGCAATTTAACTATATTTTTGAACATTTTATCAAGTAAACTTAAATCCGAAAATTATCTTGCAGTGAGTCACCTCTACCGGGGCGACGACACACGACGGATAGCCCAACTCGCCACCATCGCCGAAACCTGCGTCACGCCACTCGTGGCCAGCAATGACGTACGCTATCACACGGTCGGTCGGCGCGCGTTAGCCGACGTCGTAACCTGTATCCGTGAGCGCTGCACTATCGACAATGCGGGCCACCGACTAACGATAAACGCTGAGCGCCACCTAAAATCCGCAGCCGAGATGGCGCGGTTATTCCGCGATTACCCAGACGCGATCGCCCGCACGAGCAAAATCGCCGCCAGATGCCAGTTTTCTCTAGACGAACTACGCTACGAATACCCCGCCGAGGCGGTTGTCGCCGGACGCACCCCGGATGCTGAACTAGCGCGGCTCACCTGGCGCGGCGCAGCGGAGCGTTATCCCAACGGTATCTCGACGAAAGTCCGCACCCTGCTTAAGCATGAACTCAGTCTAATCGCCGAGCTACGTTACGCTGCTTACTTCCTGACTGTGCACGACATCATACGCTTCGCCCGCTCACGAAACATCCTCTGCCAAGGACGCGGCTCCGCAGCAAACTCTGCAGTCTGCTTCTGTTTGAATATAACAGCAGTGGACCCGGATAGACTTGATCTGCTGTTCGAACGCTTCATCTCCGCCGAGCGCAGCGAACCACCTGATATCGACGTGGACTTCGAACATGAGCGCCGTGAGGAGGTTATCCAATACATTTACACCAAATACGGCAGAGATCGCGCTGGGCTAGCCGCTACGGTGATCAGCTACCGCTCACGCTCGGCTCTGCGTGAGGTAGGTAAGGTTCTGGGTATGACAGAGGACACGGTGGCCGCACTGTCCGGACAGGTCTGGGGTTGGTCCAACGAAGGGGTACCGGACGATGTAGTAAGCTCGCTGGGTCTCGATCCACGCGATAACCGGTTAACCCTTTTGCTCCGCCTAACCTGCGAACTAATTGGCTTTCCCCGACACCTATCCCAACATGTCGGCGGCTTCGTCATCACCCGCAATCGATTAGACGCGATGGTGCCTATAGAAAACGCCGCGATGGACAATCGTTCGGTGATCGAGTGGGACAAGGACGATCTTGATGCGCTTGGAATCCTGAAGATCGATGTGCTCGCACTGGGCATGCTGACCTGTATCCGCAAGGCCTTCAAACTGTTGGCCGACCATTATGACCGTCCGCTCACGCTCGAGAATGTGCCGCCAGAAGATACCGCGGTCTACGACATGCTAAGCAGAGCAGACTCCTTAGGTGTATTTCAGTTGGAGAGCAGGGCCCAGATGGCCTTCCTGCCCCGCATGAAGCCGCGTAACTTCTATGACTTAGTGATCGAGGTCGCAATAATCCGCCCCGGTCCGATACAGGGGGACATGGTACACCCCTATATCCGCCGACGCGAAGGGCTTGAAACAGTCACCTACCCCTCTCAGGAACTCGAAGAGGTGCTAGGCAAAACCCTCGGTGTTCCTCTGTTCCAGGAACAGGCGATGAAGATCGCCATCACGGCTGCCGGCTTCACCCCCGGCGAAGCTGACCAGCTTCGTCGCGCAATGGCGACCTTCCGCAAGACCGGAACAATCCATACCTTTCATACCAAGATGGTCGACGGGATGACCGAACGCGGTTACGAGCGCAGCTTCGCAGAGAACTGTTTCCGTCAGATTGAAGGGTTCGGCGAATATGGTTTCCCTGAGAGCCATGCTGCCTCCTTCGCACTGCTCGTCTATGTCTCATCCTGGCTCAAGTGCCACTACCCAGATGTTTTCGCCACAGCCCTACTCAACAGCCAGCCGATGGGCTTCTATGCGCCAGCCCAGATCGTGCGCGACGCAAGCGAGCATGACGTCACAGTGCGCGGCCCCGACGTGAACCACTCCCTGTGGGACAATCGACTGGAACCGTTAATAGACGAACCAAATCATTCTCAGCCTATCGAAGGACGAAGTGGTGTATCCCCGTGCTCTTACAAGCTCTGCGCAAATCCCAATGAAGATGGCCCTACAAAACTGACCCACGCTCTTCGCCTCGGTTACCGACAGATAAAGTCGTTCAACCGCGAGGCGGCTAATATTATTGCGGAAGCACGTCCAGAGAAGGGCTATGTCTCGGTGGAGGATGTTTGGCGCCGCACTAATATCAACACCGCCGCGCTCGTAGCAGTTGCCGAGGCAGACGGGTTCGATTCCCTCGGGCTATCACGGCGCGAGGCGCTTTGGGCGATCCGGGCCCTCGGACATAATGGTAGCGAAACCGCCACAGCACTCCCCCTGTTCGCCGCAGCCGAGGCTCGTGATGCGATTCCTGAGGCAGCTATAGAGCTACCCGACGAGACCGCCGGCGAGATCGTCACCAACGACTACGGCGCGATCCGCATGTCCCTGAAGTATCACCCGGTGGAACTGTTACGCACGGAGCTCAACGCAATGCAGGCTTTACCAGCCCGCGAGTTGCGTGAACGGCCCAACAACCAGAATCTAACTACGGCAGGCCTGATCCTAGTACGCCAACGACCGAGTACCGCCAGGGGCGTAGTCTTCCTGACCCTAGAGGACGAGACCGGTATCGCCAACATCATCGTTCGGCCCGATATATTCGAGAAATTCCGCAAGGTGATACTGTCGTCGAGATTTGTGAAGGTCAAAGGCAAACTACAACGTGAGGGGATTGTTACTCACCTGATCGCCGAGGAGGTTACCGACCTATCGGGCCAACTCGACGTGCTCGGTGATGGCAACACAAGCTGCCCGCCTGTATTTGACGATAATTGTGCCGGCATCAACGAAATTGAATACGGCACCCAGGTTTTCCCACGCGAGTTGCCGCAAAGCGGTCGCAAACTCGTTAAGCCGTCTCTGTGGCGCCAACAACGCAACAAGTACATCAACATTAAGTCACGGGATTTTCAGTAAACGGTGCCGCGCCGCGCATAGAATGCCCAATGTATAATAACTATATAAAGAACATGGATGTTCGCCTTCATATCACGCCGGGTTCGGAACATCTCTTGCTCGCATTAAACCAAATTCGAAGGACGAAGCGCCATGGATCTTCATCCCCAAATTCTCAAAGCCATCGCCATGATGGCGGGGATCAGCTTTCCTGATCTTTCACCCGGCGAAGCTCGCGCGACGCTACGCGAAAAGGTTGCTCTCCTAAACCAGACACCCCCACCTCTGCGCCGGGTACTGGATTTATATCCTGCCGGCCCCGGCGGCCCAGTACCGCTCCGCGTGTATGTCCCCTTAACGGCGCCAGATAACCAACTGCTGCCGGTAGTGGTCTATTTCCATGGTGGTGGATGGACCATCGGCAGTCACGATACAGTAGAGCCCCAATGCCGATATATGGCTAACGCCGCTCGGGCCATCTTTGTATCTGTGGAATATAGGTTAGCGCCCGAACATAAATTTCCTGCTGCGTTCGACGACTGCCAATGGGCGGTACGATGGGTTCACGAAAATGCTGAAGAAATCGGTGCGGACCCTGCCCGCATCGCCATCGCAGGCGACAGTGCCGGTGGCAATCTAACAGCCGTCACCGCCCAGCAGCTGCGCGATTCTGGACCGGAACTCTGTGCACAGATACTCATCTGCCCAATCACCAACTTGATCTTCGACACACCTTCGTATGTGGAGAATGCCGACGGCCCGGTCCTTACGCGGCGTATGCAGGAGAAGTGGGTAGAAAATTATCTCGACGACCCGGCCTTACGCTCAGATCCACGCGTTTCCCCACAACAGGCAACCAATTTTTCAGGGCTACCGCCGGCGACGGTGATCACTGCTAGCCACGATCCACTGCGCGATGAGGGGATTGCCTATGCCGAATGCCTCTCCAATGCTGGCGTGTCAGTACGTCACCGCAACTGGGAAGGCTATCCACACCTCTTTCCAAGCATGGGTGGCTATGTCGACGCTGCGTTCGAGGCCCTCGACTTTGCGGCTAAAGGACTGAACGATGCCTTCTATCCCGAATAGCTCTTAAAACAGTAAACGAACTATTGCTCCGGCTAACAGCACCGCGCTGGTGTTGATTTTCGAGGCCTAACGCAAACATAGAAATTTTGTTACCGCCCTGATCCTGTGCGCCTGACATCGCTTGCGGGCACCGAGGGCGAAAGCTACATTCCCGAACTTCGCGTTCCGACAGCACTACAAAAAAAGGCAGTGAAATGGAATTTCACGACGGTTTTATCGAAGCGGTCGGCAATACACCGCTGATCAAATTACACCGGGCCTCAGAAGAAACCGGTTGCACAATTCTAGGCAAGGCTGAATTTCTTAATCCTGCGGGTTCAGTAAAGGATCGCGCTGCGCTCGCCATCGTCCGGGACGCCGCAGCGAAAGGCCATCTGAAACCGGGCGGTACAATCGTCGAAGGCACAGCCGGAAACACCGGAATCGGGCTCGCCCATGTGGCAAATGCTCTTGGATACCGTACGGTCATCGTCATCCCCGAGACACAGACCCAAGAGAAAAAGGATGCGCTTCGCCAAGCAGGTGCAGAGCTGATCGAGGTTCCAGCCGTTCCCTACAAGGACCCAAACAATTACATCAAGCAATCAGGAAGGCTGGCAGAGGAACTCGCTGCAAAAGAAGAGGCCGGTGCAGTCTGGGCAAACCAGTTTGATAATGTCGCTAATCGTCAGGGCCATTTCGATACTACTGGCCCTGAAATCTGGAACCAGACCGCCGGCAGTGTCGACGGTTTTATCTGCGCAGTTGGTACCGGAGGCACCCTTGCCGGAGTCGGAATGTTTCTCAAGGCAAAGAACCCAGATATTAAAATTGGCCTCGCAGACCCGATGGGTGCCGCAATCTATAATTTCTATGCGAACGGCGAACTGAAATCGGAAGGCTCATCAATTACCGAGGGGATTGGCCAAGGCCGCATTACCGCTAACCTCGAGGGGGCTCCGGTAGACTTCCCTTTCCAGATCCCCGACGAAGACGCGTTAAATATCATGTACGACTTGATCCGCAACGAAGGCCTTAGCCTCGGCACATCAAGCGGCATCAACGTGGCCGGCGCTATTCGTCTTGCAAAGGAGCTAGGCCCCGACCATACGATCGTCACCATCCTTTGTGATAGCGCGCACCGTTACGCCTCGAAAATATTCAACGTCTCTTTTCTAAAAGGGAAAGGTCTACCGTTCCCAGAATGGCTTGATAAGTGAGCAACAGAATCCACACATGGTGACTTTATCTAGAAACAGCTCGCTCGATTACGTTAGGAGCCCAACGTCGCACTTGACGAAAAGAACTGAAACATAGTCCGCCGAGCGGTTTTCTCTCAATAGGTAGGGCCAACCGAGGATTAGCTGAAAGTTGCACCCACTCGACGAAACGCTGACTGAAACCGACTTAAATAAAACTAAATATAAAAACCTCGGGTACCTTCTTATGAGCTATGAAAATGCTGCTTCCCTTGTTAACACCGAATGGGTGGCTGAGCACTTAAACGACCCGAATGCGCGTATGCTCGACTGTTCATATCACCTTGCAGCGACCGGCCGGGACGCAAATACCGAATACAACAATGCGCATATCCCGGGAGCGCTGCATTTCGATATCGACAAAGTGTGCGATCTATCTCCAACCCCCTCACCGCACATGTTTCCCAGCGCAGAGGGTTTCGCCGCCATCGTTGGCGGAATGGGAATTGCCAACGATACGCAGGTGATTGTCTACGACGCAGATGGCCTATTTTCAGCCCCACGTGTGTGGTGGATGTTCCGGGTATTCGGACACAAGGATGTAGCAGTAATGACCGGAGGGTTCCGCAACTGGCAAGCGGAGGGCAGACCAGTGTCGGCAGAGGTACCCGTGTTCGCACCAAAACCTTTCAAAGCCCAGATGGACCACAGCAAGATTCGTTCTATCCAAGAAATCATGGCGAACCTCGATACCGGCGAGCGACTGATCCTAGACGCCCGAGCCGTGAACCGCTTCACCGGCGAATCTCCAGAGCCGCGGACCGAAGTTAAACCCGGCCGTATTCCTGGGTCATCCAATTTGCCATATACAGAGATTATCGATGCCGAGCCCGGTACATTCCGTGACGCTGACTCTCTGCGCAAAGCATTCGACAGCGTCGGCGCCGATGGTTCGCGCGAAGTCACAACCACCTGCGGATCGGGGATCACGGCGTGCATACTCGGGCTAGGAATGCACCTGATCGGCCGTGACAACTGGACGCTCTATGATGGTTCATGGACCGAATGGGGCAGTAACCCCAACACACCCAAAGAAAAAGGTATCGTATGACAAAGAAGGACAACGTCCATCCCGAGACTTTACTCACCAGCGGAGGGCGCGATCCGGAGCATAATTTCGGGATCGTCAATCCCCCAGTCTATCACGCCTCCACTGTCACCAGCCCGACGCTTGCGGAATGGCGAGCGCGCGACTTTACCCAGCAAATTACCTATGGGCGCATGGGTACGCCAACTCAGAAGGCGTTAGAGGAGGCCATAGCACTCGTCGAGGGCGGCGATAAGGCAATTGCCGTTTCCTCCGGCCTTGCCGCAATTACAACAGCCATTTCCGCTTTCGTTGAATCTGGCGACCATATCCTTGTTTCCGACAGCGCCTACTTCCCAACCCGAAATTTTTGCAACAATGTCTTGGGAAAATTCGGAGTTGAAACCACTTATTATGATCCCCTGATCGGCGATAACATTGCTAACCTTTTTCAGGAAAACACAAAGGCTGTACTTACGGAGGCACCGGGCTCTCAGACATTCGAAGTACAGGACATCCCGGCAATCTCCGAAGCAGCCCATGCGCACGGCGCCGTGATAATCAACGACAATACTTGGGGCACTCCTCTAAACTTCCGGTCTTTCGAAAAGGGTGTTGATGTCTCGGTGCACGCCGCGACTAAATATATTGTCGGCCACTCTGATGCGATGCTCGGCATCATTGTAACTACCGATGCACATTACGAAAAAATTCTCTTGAATTTTCGCTACTGGGGCCAGCACGCGGCGCCCGACGATTGCTATCTCGGCCTCCGCGGACTTCGGACTATGGCTGTCCGCCTCCACCAACACGAGGAGAACGCGCTGAAGGTTGCCAATTGGCTACAGTTACGCCCAGAAGTTACCCGGGTGCTTTTTCCAGCTCTGCCCAACGATCCCGGGCACGCACTCTGGAAACGAGACTTCGAGGGCGCGAGCGGCCTATTCGCCGTGACTCTGGATCAACATTATGACGATGCCGCGTTAGCGACCATGCTCGACGGTCTAGAATTATTCGCGATGGGGGCCAGTTGGGGCGGTTTCGAATCGCTGATCCTCCCCGCTAGTCCAATTCGAACTGCGACCGAATGGGAAGCCAGCGGAACATTGCTGCGCCTCCATGTTGGCCTTGAGCACCCCGAGGACCTTATCTCTGACCTTGAGGCGGGCCTCGATCGCCTGAGCACAGCGGCAGGATGAGCGACATCACTCCACCTGCTACCAGATCGACAAGCGGATGTGCTTGGCAATAATTGCCGCTCTGGGCAAACGTCTGGATCGCAGTGCCACTATATATTGTGAGGGACCCGAGTGAGCCTAAAAAGAGCCTGCGCCATTGCCGGTGTTGCTGAGTCCCGTCTCGGCGTAGTTCCTGATTCGACCGTCCTAACCCTCCAGGCCGAGGCATTCGCCGCCGCATTGTTTGATGCCGGCATCGAAAAAACCGATGTGGATGGGCTCCTGGTCTCAGGCGCCTGGGGCAGATTACCCCAGCTGCAGATTGCGGAATATCTGGGCATACAGCCAACTTATGCGGACAGCACATCGGTCGGCGGCGCTTCCTTCGAATTTCACCTCGGCCATGCCGCGGCGGCTATACAGGCCGGGCTTTGCAAGGTCGCGGTGATCCTCTACGGCAGTACCCAGCGTTCAAAACAGGACAAGTATATATTTCAGATCCGCAACGACCTCGGTTACCAGTATGAGGCGCCCTTCGGGCTACCAACTCCTGTAGGAGCTTATGCGTTGGCCGCATCCCGACATTTTGCTGAATACGGGACCACTTCCGACCAACTCGCCGACCTTGCTGTTGCGACCCGCGCCTGGGCCGCACTAAACCCGAAGGCCTACCGCCGCGATCCGCTCACACGTGATCAGGTGATAAACTCCGGGCTGATCGCAAGCCCGCTGCGCCGACTTGACTGCTGTCTATTCACTGACGGTGGCGGCGCCGTCGTGGTGGTAAGCCCCGACGTGGCAAAGACCCTCGACAAGCCTCCTGTCTGGCTACTTGGACAGGGTGAATCACACTCTCATGCACAGATATCAGAAATGCCCAACCTGACGGTTACGCCAGCGGCTGAGTCAGGCAAACGAGCATTCGCCATGGCCGGTGTTACACATGACCACATCGACGTTACTGAGATTTACGATAGCTTTACTATAACCGTATTACTTACGTTGGAGTCTCTTGGCTTTTGTTCACCCGGCGAAGGAGGCGCTTTCCTTGCAAATGGTCGAACGGGGCCCGGTGGCGATTTTCCACTGAACACAAATGGTGGAGGGCTCTCCTACTGCCATCCAGGGCAATACGGAATCTTCCTAATCATTGAGGCAGTTCGCCAGCTGCGCAGTGAATGCGATGAACGTCAGGTTGCTGACGCGGTCATCGCATTGATCAGTGGCACAGGAGGCGTATTGTCATCGAATTCTACATGTATCCTGGGGTTGGAGTAGACGATGGCAGAAGACAAGAATACGCTTGACCCCGATGCAGATCCTTACTGGGAGGGTGCAGCGAAAGGGGTGCTGCGTTACCGCAGGTGCACGAACTGTTCTATCGCAATATTCTACCCCCGCTCGATCTGCCCGAATTGTGGTGCCACAGATCCTAAATGGGCCGTCTCAGAGGGCGCAGGCGTTGTATATGCATGTACGACCGTTCACCGTGCACCTCCCGCTTTCGCTGAACGAGCGCCCTATACTGTTCTATTGGTCGACCTCGACGAAGGCTTTCGGATGATGGGCGGGCTTCTATCTGAGCCGTGCGAAACTACCGTTGTGGTTGGCGACCGGGTTACTGTCACCTTTACGGATGGCCCTGACGGGCGCCCCGCTCCCTATTTCAAACCTGTCTGAGCGTAAAACACCATGAAGAACAAAAAAGCAGATACCTTGGAGAGAGCGGTTAGCCGGGTGACAGACGGAGCAACACTCCTCGTTGGCGGCTTCGGCCAGCCCGGGGTTCCCGAGGTCCTGATTGACGGTCTCTGCGACCTGAAACGACGCGATCTGACCATCGTGACCAATAATGCAGGCACCGGCCACAGCGGGATTGCTAGACTATTCGAGGAAGGCTGCGTGTCCAAACTAATCTGTAGTTTCCCTTGGGCGAAGGAATCTTTTATTTTCAAAGAACTACATGATTCCGGAAAGATTGAACTTGAGATCGTCCCACAAGGTACACTAGCGGAGCGCATGCGAACGGCGGGGGCAGGCTTGGGCGGTTTCTTGACCCCAACCGGAGTGGGTACTGACCTGGCCGACGGGAAAGAGACCGTGAACTTAGACGGCAAGGATTTTGTTTTAGAAAAACCATTGTACGGCGACTTCGCATTGATCAAAGCCTACAAGGTTGATCCGCGCGGTAACCTAATTTACCGCAAGACCGGCCGGAACTTTAATCCAATCATGGCCATGGCAGCCGCCCACACCATCGTAGAGGTTCAGGAGGAAGTGAAGATCGATGAACTGGATCCGGAGGTCATTGTAACACCGGGTGTTTTTGTAGATACCTACTACGTTACTGGCTGGGATGAGATCGGTAAGGAGCGCGACGCATCGTGACTGACAAACAAAAAAACCTCCTTAGCCGACAACAGATAGCCGCCCGTGCCGCGCAAGACATGGAGGATGGCTGGCTAGTCAACCTTGGAATCGGTATGCCGACCATGATCCCAACTTTTATTCCAGCCGAACGCGACGTCATGTTCCATTCGGAGAATGGGCTAATTGGCATGGGTCCACCACCGGCCCAGGGAGAGGCTGATCAAGACCTAATCAGCGCAGGCAAGGAACTCGTAACTATGGTTCCCGGCGGGGCATACACCCATCATGCTGACAGCTTTGCGGTAGCTCGAGGAGGAAGACTGGATTGTGCTGTCCTCGGCGCGTTTCAGGTCGCATCGAACGGTGATCTGTGTAACTGGCGTCTACCAAAGCAGACATCCGGTAGCGTTGGCGGTGCTATGGACATCGCTGCTGGTTCCAAACGTGTGTTCGCGATGATGACCCACACCGCCCGCGATGGTGCGGCCAAGATCGTTGCCAAACGCAGCTACCCCCTGACCGCTGGAGGAGTTGTTACTCGGATATTCACTGACATGGCAGTCATATCGGTCACCGAAGGCGGCCTTGTTCTTGATGAAGTCGCGCCCGGCCTTAGCGCAGACGAGGTTCAGGCTGTTACAGATGCGCCACTAATCACGAGCAATGTCGGCACGATAACTGTACCCGCATAGCGATGAACGAACTCACCAATATCACTAACCAAGTGGCAGTTGTAACAGGCGGCACGGCTGGAATGGGCGAAGCCGCCGCTATTCGTTTCGGCGCCGAAGGTGCAAAAGTCGTTGTGATCGGCCGAACTCCAGAAAAGGGCGAGGCGGTTGTTAAGCGTATAACCGACGCCGGAGGTGAGGCCATCTTCGTAAAGGCAGAATGTGCGGACGAGGATGAAGTAAAAGCGGCGACGAAAACCATTCTCAATAAATGGGGCCGGGCCGATATCCTTGTGAACACTGCAGGCGGCTTCATCGATGCGCCGCCACTCGAGGAAATTACGCTCGATGCAATGCACCATAGCTACGACTGGAACGTCATTGCCAAGTTCCTGATCACCCGAGAGCTAGTTCCCACAATGAAGGCAAATGGCTACGGCCGGATTGTTAACATCGCCTCTGTTGCCGGCCGCACGGCAAGTGCCGGGGCGATTGAGTATTCGACTACCGAGGCGGCAATCATCGGCATGACACGCCGCCTCGCCATTGAACTAGCCGCAGACGGCATTACCATTAACGCAATTGCACCCGGATTGGTGCTTACACCGCGGGTAACCCGTCATCCGCAAGAAATGCTGGATGCACGAGCAAAGGGAATTCCTGTTGGCCGGCTCGGCAGACCGGAAGAACTAGCCCATGCAATTTGGTACCTATGTACGCCAGGTGCGGGGTTTACCACTGGTGCCGTGCTAGATGTAAATGGTGGCGCATGGGTAGGGTAGTTTTATGGTGTCTTCATGAACGAATGGGGCGCTGACGATAGCTTGCCGGTGGAAGCAGGAAACAAAAGTTACGCATAATAATGGAACGACAACTACATTTTAATCTTTTCATACAAGGTCGCGGTAGCCATGAAGCGGCATGGCGACATCCAATGTCGTCTACCGCCAGTCTAACGGATATTCGCTACTATCAGGAACTTGCCCGACGCGCCGAGGCTGGACTATTTGATTCCATCTTTTTTGCGGATCAGCTCACTACAAATACAGCCCAAACAAAATCTGCAAAAGCCTTGCAGGTCTGGCTCGAACCTATGACCATGTTAGCGGCCATTGCGGTCGCTACTGAGCGTGTCGGACTGATAGCGACCGGGTCAAGTACCTACACCGAGCCCTTTAATCTCGCGCGCCAGTTCGCCTCAATCGACCACATAAGTAACGGTCGAGCAGGCTGGAATATTGTCACCTCATGGATGGCAGCCGCGGCGCGAAACTTTGGCGATACCGGCCAACTATCGCACGCCGAACGCTATACTGTTGCCGAGGAACATGTAGAGATTGTTAAGGGTCTTTGGGATAGCTGGGCCGACGACGCCATTGTCGACGACCGTGAAAATGCCATCTACGCGAACACCGACCGCATTCGCCCCATCAACTTCAAAGGAAAACATTTCAATGTCGCCGGGCCGCTTAACCTGCCGCGCGGCCCACAAGGACGCCCGGTGCTAGTTCAAGCAGGGTCTTCTAAAGACGGTCGTGACTTTGCAGCCCGCCACGCCGAGGCGGTTTTTACCGCACACATCGAAAAAAAGACTGCCCAAGCCTTTTACTCCGACATGAAGAAACGAGTAGCCGCTGAGGGTCGTCATCCAGAACAAGTTCTCATCCTACCTGGACTGTGCCCAACCATTGCATCGACCGAGACTGAAGCTAAACAATTGCTTCTCGAATTCGGCGAATATGCAGACGTCGAAATAGCGATTAAGTACCTCGGTACCTGGTTCGGCGGATATGACTTCTCTCACCTCTCCCTCGATAGGGCTCTGAAACCTGGGGATTTTCCCGATCTCTCGGATGTAGAAACCAGCAAGAGCCGCACCGAAATGATACTTAACCTAGTTAAACGCGAAGACATAACACTGCGCCAACTCTTGGCACGTTTTGCACACATCGGCGGACATTACCTTTTCGCCGGCACGCCCGAACAAGTCGCGGACTTGATCGAGGACTGGTTCACCGACGGCGCCGCAGACGGATTCAACCTTATGCCGCCCGTGTTGCCCGGTATGCTCGACGCCTTCATAGACTATGTCTTACCCATACTGCAGGCGCGCGGACTCTTCCGAACAGCATATGAAGGATCGAGCTTGCGCGACCATTACGGACTTGACCGACCCGCAGGTTCGTTTGCTTAACGAAGTATTCCTGTCCATACGCTGGCCATCGGTCGTATGCCCACCAGGCACCCTCGCGGGGAAATCACTTTTCAAGAGTTGCCTCGCGCCCACAACTTCTGCCACGCGAAGCCGACAAGAACTAATGGGATCAATCCCTCGGCAGCAACGATACGCATGGCCGCCGAACCACCAAACCACTCCCCCATTAGACCAATATTGGTGAACCCCACAAGTCCACTCCCAATGCAGATGACGAGGACACCAAACATACGACCGCGCATCTCAGGTGGTGCAACGGTATAGATCAATGTCGACTGCATAGTTGAAAAACCGGACGCGCATAATCCAACAACAACAAGGACAACCGCCATCGGAAATACATCCGTCATCCAGCCCGCCGTAAACGCAGCGAATAGATAACCAAGCATTCCAAAATAGTAGAGTCGCCGATAACTAAATATTCGTGCCCGCGTTGCGATTATAAGCGAACCAAGAAACGCACCACCCCCCTCAAGAGCCGTCAGCCCTCCGATTACACTTGCCGAGACATCCAACTCGTCGCGGCCAACGACTGGAATCATAGCGAGGAAGGGAAACCCCCAGAGGTTAAAAATGATTGTCACCAGCATGATACGCAGCACATCGCGATCATGCCAGATATAGGCAAAGCCCGCTCGTAGATCGTCCAAGGCCCGTGATGCCAGTCGGTCCGGACTAACGTTAACAAGCTTCGTCGATACATAGACCAAAACAATAACACATCCGGCATAGAGTAACGCGCTGAGCATGTAGGCGCCGCTGGCCCCCTGCCATTGGTAAAGCAGGCCACCAAACAACGGGCCGAGCATCCGGGTTGCATTGTTGGTGGCGGCATCAAGGCTCATTGCTTGTGCTACGCGCGCTATTCCAACGACATCGCCGAGCATACGTCGGCGCAGGGGCATGTCTGTAGTCCAGACCAACCCCGAAACGAATGAAGCAAACGCTACCAACCAATACGAATGATGATCGGTTAGAAAAAGTACAAACACCGTGCCCGACACAAGCATGGCTCCGAACATAGTGACGCAAATGAAAACTTTCGGTGATAGCCGGTCTGCAAAAGTACCAACGATGGAGCCAAACGCCACCAAGGGTATCATCCGCAGGATGACCAGCAGCGCAACCAGGAAAGGAGAGCCCGTGGTATCAAAAGCATAAACGCCTGCGACTAGCATCTCGAGCCATCGTGCGATCCCGCTAAAAATACCAACCAACCAGATGCGAACAAACTGGAAGTTCGCAAACAGTTCACGCAGGCCTGAAGACGTCTCCATTACTTCAATACCTTCAAATATATTTTTACCGTCCGAGAAGCGTAAGTACCCAGAGAAAGCTTACAAACCGGTCTCGACGAGAGCCCGTTCGTCTGGCCGCTGAGCTAACGGCATGGCTATTTCCCGGAAGAGATCCTGACCATTTTTCCAGCAGAAAATACCTAAAAATAGTCTCATTTCCGGCCCAAGCGGGCCCTCCTCAGCCTGCCAAAAGAAGAAGCTCAAATATTAACCTTGGGAAAGCGAAGAATGGCACTTACCTTTTTACAGCGCTCCATTGCCAGCCAACCAGAAACGAACAAAACGCTAAACAGCATATGTTCGCCGAACATATACATCGCCTTATGCATTTCGTTCGTAGCCTTTTCGCTTTCCGCTTCCATCGCAACTGCGAATAACACTTCTGAAGAAATCAACACTCCGGCCGGATTGTTTTTCAAGTCCGCGGTCAATGAAGATATGTTCGCTGCCCCGACTGTCTCCTCAGATGTTGTTATAGATATCTCGGGTGAAATCGCTCGGGTCAATATACGACAGCGCTTTCACAATCCAACAAGCGCATGGACTGAAGGAGTTTATGTCTTTCCGCTGCCCGAGGGTTCGGCAGTTGACAGGCTAACAATGCATATCGGCGACAGAAAGGTTAAGGGTGTCATACTTGAGAAACATGAAGCCGCGAGTGTCTTTCGCAAGGCGGCCATTAACGGTCGGCATGCCTCCCTGCTGTCGAATTCGTTCTCTAATATTTTCTCTACAAGCGTGGCCAATATCGCACCGGGCGCTGAGATCAACGTAGACATCACGTACCAAGACCGCGCACGGTTCGTTGACGGCACGTTCAGCTATCGTTTCCCTATGGCTATCATTCCGCGCTATTCGTCCGACAGCAGTAGCGTCGCAGCCGTACCACCGATTTTAGGAAGAAACCCATGGAAGCCATTGCATCAAATTCGGCAACGCAAGGACTTAGGTCACTCCACCAAAACTCCAGGCCCCAGTCTATTTAGGTCATCACAGAAGTCAGCCATCGCGGCCATTAATCCGGTCTCGCTAGCTATCCTTCTCGATTCTGGAATGCCTCTGGATACGGTCAATTCTCCAAATCATTCAGTAACCACCACCAATGATGGTCCAACACGCGCGCTCGTTACGCTAAACGAAGGTCAAGTACCGGCAGATAGGGATTTTATCCTGAACTGGACACCTATTATCGGGGCCACGCCAAAAGTTTCCAGCTTTTCTGAGAATATCGACGGCGCTGAACACATCGCCGTGTCTATTGTACCGCCGGATGACGCACGGTCACCAACGACCACCCTACCGCGCGATATTGTATTCATCCTGGACAAGTCAGGCTCAATGCACGGCTCCTCAATCGAGCACGCAAAGCAGGCGATTCGTCTGGCTATATCCCGCCTCGGCAAGAACGCGCGCTTTAACGTAATCGCATTCGACAGTGCCGCTGCCCCGCTATTCAACGGGTTAAGACCAGCACGCGATCCATTCATAACCCGCGCCTTCAGAGCATTGGGCGCTCTTGAGGCCGATGGCGGAACAGAGATGAGCCCCCCCTTGGAACTTGCTCTAGATAGTCCACGCGATTCAAACAGGCTATTACAAATTGTCTTCCTGACGGATGGTGCTGTCTACAACGAACGCAAACTATTTGAATTAATCAATAGGCGGCTAGGCGACGCACGCCTGTTCACGGTTGGCATTGGGCCAGCTCCAAACGACGCCTTCATGCGTCGGGCCGCGGAATCGGGGCGCGGAGCTTTCACCTATATCGACAACCCGCACGAACTAAATAAAAAGGTCAATGCTCTGCTGCGCAAGCTCGAACGACCGGCAATAATAAACCTGAACGCCTCTTGGGACATCCCAGGGAAAACGGTTCCCGAGACCTATCCAGTACGTATCCCCGATATTTATTCCGGTGAGCCGATTACCTTCGTGAGCCGGTTGCCTAAGACCTCGGAACTTTCCGGTTTTTTGACCGTATCCGGAGAGCGTAACGGGGCGGTATGGAGCCACACCATTGACCTAGCGCCCACCCGAGAAATTGAAGGCCCCGCAGCACTGTGGGCCCGAAGCAAGATCGCTGACTTCCGTGCTCCCGGAAACCGCAACAACGACGGACACGAGGGTAACCGCAAGCGTATCATCGAATTAGCCCTAGCCTATGGCCTAGTAACTGCCTTCACCAGCCTTGTAGCGGTCGACGAAAAAGAGGTCGTGCGGCCTATCGATACAGCCCTCACTAAGGCAAAGATAGGAGCAAGCCTTCCAGTCGGAATGACTTTCACCGCGGTGTTCGACGGCCAAATGGCGCAATCTGCCGGAATGAGGCCTATCTCTCAGGACTTATTACAGAACAATTCTTTCCGAAGGATAATTGGACTTCCAACAACCGCAACACCAGCTAAAGCAATGATTCTTGGAGGTCTAATAGCTATCCTATTGGGTGTGGGATTAGCCATAGCGGCGCGCCGTCGAGCGGGTTTAGCAATCTACAATTCGTAAGCCCTCTCCTATGCACATAACCACCTTCATTCTCGTTATTCCGTTATTAGGAATTGGCTTGTGGAGCCTTAGTGCCGCCACCTGGATACACAGCAAAGCAGCAATTGCTCAACTACTTTTGGAGCGCGCATGGGATACAAAAATAGGCGATGACATCGAGGGCGCTACACGACCTTGGCCCTGGGCAGACACAGAACCAATTGCCCGCGTCATTGTACCAAGGTTAGGTATCGACCAGATCATCCTATCGAACGCAAGCGGACGATCACTTGCATTTGGACCCGCTCATCTCAACGGAACCGCTTCACCCGGCTCGCCCGGGCACAGCATTGTTTCCGGACACCGGGACACACATTTTTCTTTCCTTCGCCATCTAAAACTCGGCGATACGCTAGAAATCGTGCGCGTGGACCGCCAAAAGGTGCCTTATCGCGTTATTGCACGGACAATAATCGATTCCCGAACAGCACTGCTCGGAGATTCACTCGGACGGACAGTTGCGTCCCTCGTGACATGCTATCCATTCGATGCACTAACGAGTAATGGCCCATTACGTTACGTCGTCACTGCCGAAGCAATTTAAATTTGCGTTCCAACACTCACGGAAGAAAACGCCGTCAGGTGAAGGCCGCGATCGTTATATTGACTGACGCGATAAAGAACAAAGGCTAATCAAAAGTCCGTAAAAGGTGTCCATCCGTTAAAAAAATAACGGCACAACGGCCGCTAAGCCGTTGAAAAATGGCGCGCCCGGCAGGATTCGAACCTGCGACAACCGGCTTAGAAGGCCGGTGCTCTATCCAGCTGAGCTACGGGCGCCACGCAACGCTCCAGATTATCCAGCATCGCCGGATTCACAAAAATCACGAAGCCCGAAATTCCGATGCCTCATATCAAGGGCTATCAGTGGCTCCAGGGAATTCTACGACGAAACGCAAAGTTATCTGCGTATGCTATTGGTTTAACTACTCTTTTCTTACTCTCCCGCACCATATATTCAAGACCTCGGCTCTCCGCGTGAGCAACCGCTTCGTCACGGGTTTCAAACGTCAGCCGGACCTGCTGCATTGTGTCACCCGCCCCTGGCCAGCCCATTAGCGGATCGAGCTGTTGACGATGCGTCGGCTCGAACTCGAGCACCCAGTTTTGGGTCTTCGCGCGGCCTGACTGCATCGCTGTCTTCGTAGGCTTGAAAATGCGCGCCTTCATGTCTGATTCCTTGGTGAAAAAAGCATTCTAATGGCGAAAATGATTGAACACAGCGCAGATAGTGCCGTCAACTCATGGTCAAACCACCATTCACGTCGAGACAACTCCCGGTGATGAACGCGGCCTCGTCGGATGCTAGGAAAAGAGCTGCATTTGCAATATCGCGCGCGGTCCCAAGCCGCCTTAACGGAATCTGCTCCCTAAGCGCTGCCTCCGCATCCGACAACCAACTCTCAGTCATTGGGGTAGGTGTCGGACCAGGCGCGATCGCATTCACGGTGATATTATAGGGCCCAAGCGCTTTGCATAAGGCGCGGGTTAGCCCTATGACACCAGCCTTTGACGAGGTATATGGCAGACCACCACCGGTCGCAACACCACCGTGGCGCCACGCAGACGACGAAAGGTTGATAATCCGACCTCGGTTGCGATCCATCATGTGCTTTGCCACCGCCCGAGCACCGTAAAACTCGCCGCTGAGGTTAACATCGAGGACTCTTTGCCAGTCAGAAATTTCGTATTCCAGCCAGTTCTTCTTGGGCGAATAGCCGGCATTATTAACGAGAATGTCGAGGGCACCGAAATCCGTTATCGCACCCTCAATAGCGCGCTGGACCGCGTCGAAATCAGAAACGTCAAGATTAACAGGGGTTAGTTTCGACGCATCAACTTCTGTCTCAGACATGGTTCGGTCAAGATTATCCAAGTCTATGTCGGCAATCACGACACGCGCACCCTCCTCGACGAAACGCTCGGCGATAGCGCGGCCGATCCCCTTAGAGCCGCCAGTTACAAACGCTGTTCGGTCGCGCAGACGCATTATGCACCTGATCAATGGCCCCGGAACGGAAGGGCGAAATAAAAATAAGAGACCCCTTTTGACCTTCAAGAATCCACATCAGGAGCTTGAGATAAAATTAGGGTCTATGCATATCCCGATAGAAATCTGATGTTTTCTAACTCACATTAGAAACATCTTTAAGCCGCATGCCGTTTGGAGCAAATTCTTTTCCATCTGGAAGCATAATTTGGATACCAATTCCCATTTTATTTTTAAATGTTTCCTCTATTTGGCCGACTGTATGCGATTTTTTTATAACTATGCCCTCGACCTTTCGCTCGCAGATGCTCGCAAGCGTTTGCTTTGGGTCAGCACGTTTGGAACCACGGCCTGTATTGAGACTTTTATAAACACGGATTTCTGTACCGAATGATTCCTTAAACGACTCAGTGAATGTGGAGACATGCTGTTTCCCATTAACTACGACGTCTTTCTTGCCCAGTACTTTATTTAACAAACCCATAAGCAGGCCTCCTGACCAAAGAAGAAATCATCGATTTTACCGATTCAATGACGCCAACGTGGCATCGTTATCAGCTAAGCCACCTTTTTTATTCTCAACTTGAACTTTTATGCCCATCTCTTCTTTGAATATTTTTTCTACGTTCTTAACTTTTGTGTTGCCGCCAAAATCAATCGCGCCGCCTTTTGAACCTTTTTCTGTTAGGCTTTTAAGGGCAACATCATCAGCCAGTTTTACACCCTTATACACACGGATGCCGACGCCAAATTCTTTTTTAAAGTCCGCCTGGAATGAACTGACTTTTTTCCGTTGATCAACCTTCATTTGCTAACTCCTCGTATCCTTGGGTTTCTTAGTAAGCAGGAATCGTATTGCATATAAGGGATACCTGCAAGAACAAGAAAAGTGTACCATTCTCGGAACCAAAATCCAGGCATGCATGGCCGCAAAGAGGACTGGTCGCGATATGAACTGTAGGGAGCTAACCAACCTTAGCGCCACCGGAACTTTTTCGTAAAAAACCCAGTTTCCTGGATAACCAGATCGCAAACCGCTTACAGCTTACGTTACCGTCGTTAAAATAGAACCGCACCCCCTGCGATATGCCAAACACGCCACGCAGAAAACGCTTGAAGTGATGGGTCAGCTGCCACGAATGCTCAACAAAAGTCACACTATTCAACGATACCAAGCTTATCGAGAACGGCTAAGTCATTGATTTTATTGGTCGGGGCGACGAGATTCGAACACGCGACCCCCTGCTCCCAAAGCAGGTGCTCTACCAGGCTGAGCTACGCCCCGACCGCGATTTTCTCGGTTTTTTTGCTTCCCGCGTCAAGGCCAAATTAACAAGTAGCAATTAAACTATGCCTTTATTCAAACTGAAGAACTCTCATTATCTAAAATTCAAGGGTACGGCGCTGTTAGACCATCGTGAAATACACGGTCGCCAACCTTAATCTCCAGACGGCTTACGGTTCCTGCATTCACTTCAAGTACGGCCCGTGCTCGACGGCGCGAGGAAATCATTGCTCGAGACAGAGGTATCGCATTCTCCACGATATGGACGATATTCCCGTCACCGCCAATAAACAGCATGTCCAACGGCAGATAAGTGTTTGCCATCCACATGGTTAGCAAACGGTCCCGCTTATAAAGAAAGATCATCCCTGCGCTTGGCGCTAACTCATTACGAAACATCAGACCGCGTGAACGCTGTTCGTCATTCGTCGCGACCTCAACATCGAATATATGAACCGCGTCAGCAGTCTCGATCCGTAGGCTTGAACGACTGAATTCAATCTCGGCATCTGCTAGGGCAGGGTACGTCGCTACCACTTGTGTGGCGATCCCCAAAAGGTATAAAAAATATACTATTTTATTGTTTTTTTTCAATTGGTTATCACGCCTTACTATTTTTTAGACAAGTATTGTAATTGCCCCCGACAATAGCCTGCCTCGCGTCTAAACTCGCCTCAACCGAAATTTCGGCGACGGGTAGCGGGCACCCCCGGTACCGAAACCAGGCGTTTGATGTCGCGATTGGAACTCCTGCAGACCCCATTGCCGATGAACAGCAGACGATCGAGCTTTGGCGCGGTTCGGGAGAGGTTTGACGTACAGTCCGGTTCATAATGTGTCCCTAACGCGGGACGGAGCCGAAGGCAATATAAGGCGTTGACCTCGCACGCGCCTGCGAACCATATTGATCTTCACCACACGGGGAGCCATAGCGGCTGAGAGGTTCTGCATTGGGCAGGACGACCCTTAGAACCTGATCCGGTTCGCACCGGCGGAGGGACGTGGATTTGATTGATACCTCGACAAACCATGCAGCGTCCTACCGGCCAATCGGCCTCAGCGTACGAAACGGACGCCTGGCATGGGGAGAGACGGTGTTGCTGAAAGATTTTTCCTTCGACGTCAAACCTGGTTCTTGGACCTGTTTGCTTGGCGAAAGCGGTGTAGGGAAATCAACGCTACTGCGCACGATCGCGGGCTTGATCGAACCAACGGGCCCGACTGAGATTCTAGACCATGAGGGTTGCGCTCTGCGCGACCGGGTGGCCTACATGGCTCAGCAGGACCTGCTACTTCCCTGGCTGTCAGCAATCGACAATGTGATGCTGGGAGCCCGCCTGCGCGGCGAGGCTGTCGACGGGGATCACGCCCGCGATATCCTTGCCCGCACCGGCGTGGCCGAACGCGCCAACGCGCGGCCCGCCGAGATGTCCGGTGGCGAGCGGCAGCGGGTCGCCCTCGCCCGGACGCTCATGGAGGAGTGCCCGATCGTCCTGATGGACGAACCCTTCTCCGCCCTTGACGCTATCACACGAACACGGCTGCAGGATCTTGCCGTCAATCTACTCGCGCACCGCACCGTCCTGATGGTCACTCATGACCCGTTTGAGGCGCTGCGCTTAGCCGATGACGTTATTATCCTACGCGGGCCCGTACTAGACCATGTGGGATCACCCAACATGCCGATTGTTCCGCCGGGAACCGTACCGCGTGATCCGACTGACCCGACATTGCGGGACGCGCACCAAGCGATCATGCATGCTCTGGCCGACCCGACCGTGACTGAAAAAACGGTATGAGCTTCCTGCGACCCATCATCGTACTCGGGGGCCTGCTGGCTATCTGGCAGACGGCAGTCAGCGCGTTTGAGATCGCTCCATTCATCCTACCGGGCCCCCTCTCGGTCATTTCGGTGGCATTCGAGCGCACCGACATCATCGCGCGGCATGCACTAGTCACCCTAAGTGAAATCCTGCTCGGTCTTCTATTCGGAACACTTTTCGGCAGTGCAAGTGCACTCGTGATGGCATATTTCCGGGGTGCTCGCGCTTGGGTTTTACCGGTTCTCGTGGTGTCCCAGGCGGTGCCAGTATTTGCTCTAGCGCCGGTCTTGGTCCTCTGGTTCGGCTACGGAATGGCGCCCAAGGTCGCCATGGCAACGCTGATCATTTACTTCCCAGTTACAGCAGCCTTCTATGACGGTCTGCGTCGCACGGAGGTCGGCTGGATTGATCTAGCCCGGACTATGGGCGCGTCGAAGGCGGCGATACTTTACCATATCCGACTTCCCGCCGCCCTGCCCGCCTTCTCCTCCGGACTGCGTGTCGCGGCCGCCGTAGCTCCAATCGGTGCCGTCGTGGGCGAGTGGGTCGGCTCATCAGCCGGCCTCGGCTACTATATGCTTTTGATGAACGGCCGGGTGCAGACTGCTGCGATGTTCGCCGCCTTATTCGTGCTCGCGCTGATGGCCGTCGCGATCTACTTTGTCATCGATAGAATCTTACGACGATTGATCGACTGGCAGAACGAACTCGATCCCGCTGTCCATGACTGAAAACTCAAACCCCAGAGTATGGAACTTATGAAACCTAAACTCCTAAGTGCCGTTGTCTTCCTCCTTACTGCGCTAACGACCCCTTCGCTTGCCGCGGACAAGCTAACGGTGATGCTGGACTGGTTCATTAATCCCGACCATGGGCCCCTTTATGTCGCCCTAGAACGTGGCGAATTCGAGAGACGCGGCCTTGAGGTTGAGTTAATTGCACCAGCTGACCCTAACGACCCCCCAAAGCTTGTCGCGGCCGGGCGTGCCGATCTAGCAATCTCGTATCAGCCGCAGCTTCACCTGCAAGTGGCCGAGGGCCTACCACTCACGCGGATCGGAACACTCGTCGCTACTCCGCTCGCTTCGTTGGTTGTACTGGCGGATGGCCCCGTGATGTCGATCGCGGACCTCAAGGGACGCAAGGTCGGTTTCTCCGTCGGTGGGTTCGAGGACGCGCTCCTTGGTGCCATGCTGGCCAAGCACGGACTAACCCTCGACGATGTGGAACTTGTTAACGTCAATTTCTCGCTGTCGCCGTCGCTGATGAGCGGCCAAGTGGACGGCGTAATTGGCGCTTACCGCAACTTCGAACTGAACCAGATGGACATCGTCGGGCGCCCAGGCCGGGCGTTTTTTCTGGAGGAGGAAGGCGTACCTGCGTATGACGAACTTATCATCGTTGCTAAGAACAACCGCCTTTCGGAGCCGCAGTTCGCTGAGTTCCTGGACGCGATCGAGGCAGCTACCCTGTTTATGATCAACCGGCCGGATGAAGCATGGGAGCTGTTCATCAAGGGGCGTGAAGACCTGAACGATGAACTCAACCGACGGGCCTGGCGCGACACGCTACCCCGCTTCGCACTGCGCCCGGCTGCCCTCGACCGTGGCCGCTACGACCGTTTTGCTGAGTTTCTCAAGGGCCGCGGTCTTATTGAGACAATCCCGTCAGTTGACATTTACGCCGTGGAATTGCGTTAAACCTATTTGGCACATGCGGGTACTAAAATGTCGTCGGCCATGCCGGGGGGTCTGATGCGCCTAAAAAATATCAAAGAAATATAGGAACAGATAGGCGAACAGCAGTAACGCAACCCACAATACCATACTGCCCGTCGGCCAGGTTCGCGCCAACACGCCATGCGGGCCATGATGCCGGTAAAGTTGAATCAGGATGCGCTGCCCACGCCGGTTCACCGCATCATAAAAGCGCGTCTGAATCGCTGTGCCCAAAACCATCAAGCTCCGCAGAGCAGCGCTTCCGAGGCGGCGATAGAACCAGTCCGTGTCGAGGTTGATGCCGGATTTCGGCAATGGGTATCGTCCAAAACGGTGTAACAAAACAAAGGCGAGAGCCGAGAAAAATAGCAGCTGAAGCTGAGTAACAACATGCGAGACCGCGTAGACATTAAAAACTTTATAGTCCAGCGGGAATGGCAGGACAGAAAACAAGGCCGCCGGCCAAACACCAATCGCTAAACAAAGTGCGGCGGCCAGCCCCATAGCAACCAACATGTTCATTGGTGCCTCTTTTGGCCGCGCGCCGGAATCCGGGCCGTAAAAAGCAAAATATGGAACACGAATACCACAATAAATGAGCACCCCGGCCGATGCGAACATAAGGGCAAAAAAAGCTTCCTTGTGCTCCCCCTCGAGGACCGCAGCCAGGATCAAGGATTTGCTCACGAAGCCACTAAAAAGTGGGGCTGCTGCAATCGATAAAGCTCCTACAATACCGAACAGTGCAGTCAATGGCATTGTACGATAGAGCCCGCCCAGATTGCTTGCGAGCGTTGTTCCCATACGGTGCAAAATGGCACCAACCGACATAAATAGTAGCGCTTTGTATACGATATGCGTAACGGCATGCGCCGCAGCTCCATTAAGAGCCAAATCTGTTCCAACGCCGACGGCAACCACCATGAAGCCAAGTTGATTATTCAGGCTATAAGCGAGCACCTTTCGCAAGTCATTCTCGATAACCGCATAGAACATAGGAAAGATCGCCATGATGGCGCCGATCCAAATCAGTTCCTCGGTGCCGGCGTAACCGCGCGCAAGCGTATAGATGGCGAGCTTGGTGGTGAAGGCAGACAGGAGCACCGCGCCCGTAACTGTTGCCTTAGGATAGGAATCCGCCAGCCAGTTGTGGAGAAGCGGGAATGCCGCCTTGATTCCGAAGGCGAAGAAAATCAAAACGCCACCAGGACCGTCGAGCCCGATATCCCCGAAGGCGACCGAGCCAGTCTCGTGCCAACGCACGATCAGCCCCGCCAGCAGCAACACCCCGGAGCCCACCTGGATGATTAGGTAGCGCATGCCGGCGGCGAGCGCGTCGTGCGTACGGCTGGCAAGGATCAGGAATACCGAAGCGATGGCGGTGAGTTCCCAGAACACGAAGAGCGAGATCAGGTCCCCTGCGAAGACCGCCCCTACGGCCGCGCCCGAATAAACCAGACCAGAGACATGCTCGGCAGCCGCGCGCACATGTAGTGCGTAGACGATGCCCAGGAACGCGGCGATCAAAAAGATATAAGCGAAGATCCGGGACAGCGGATCGATACGTAGCAGCTCGAGCTCCTGCCCGAACGCGATGATCCCAAAGTGATTGCCGTCGGGCAGCATCCAGACCATCGCGAACGCGACGACGGGCAGCGCGAGCATCCAGATGGCTCGCAGCGGGCCACGCAAAACCGCCACCGGGATGGCGCCGAGAATAATAATCAAACCTGGCGGAAACTCAGTCATCGTAGAAATCCTCCCGCCGATGAACGAGCCGGGCGAGGATATCTCGGGCGACGAAGACGAGGACAAAACCGCCGATCAATCCGACGAGGGCGTAGAGCCCCGTCATCTTCTCGAAATGGCCGACATGCCCCACCCGGAGCGTAATTTCCAGTAGGACTGACGCCGCGCAGCCGATATAGAGCGCCCACATCAGTTTGCGAACGTTCCCGGGCCGCTCGAACCACCCCTGGCTTGTTTCACCGTTCTGTTGCGGTCGATCGGTCATCGTGGCACCTCTAGCATTCCCGACAGCAACATCTCGATCGCATCAGGGAGGAAAAACAGGACGATACAGGCGACAGCCGTGAAGCATAGAGGCACGACACAAAACCACGGCGCCTCTGCAATCCGCGACGGTTGTTCGTCGGGCATCACATCCGAGCCCGTCGCGCCATACCCGTGATCATCCGCGAGGTCTGGCGCTCGAAAAAATGCCCGCACCACGATTGGCATGAGGTAAGCAACGTTCAAGAGCGAACTGATCATCAGTGCAGGCACAACAAAGCCATAGCCACCGCTGAGGCCACCCAGCGCGATGTAGAGCTTGCTCCAGACCCCGCCCAAGATGGGGACACCGATAATTGACAAGGCGCCAATAAAGAAGGCCGCCATGGTAAACGGCATTACTCGCCCGATCCCATTCAGCTGACTGATCTCGGTCTTGTGGGTTGCGGTGTGGATGGCACCCGCCACAAAGAATAGCGTGATCTTACCGAAGGCGTGCATCAAGATGTGCATCGCCGCACCGAGCAGCGCCAGCGGCGTCGCAATCGCCGCGCCCAAGACGATGTAGGCGAGTTGACTCACCGTCGAATAGGCGAGGCGGGCCTTGAGATTGTCCTTACTCACCGCGATCAGCGAGGCGGCCAGCAGCGAGAAGGTCGCGAGATAGACCAGCCATTCTGACGCGCCCGTCTCTTGCAAATGCTCTGGCCCGAAGATGTAAATTGAAACTTTAAGAACCGTGAAAACACCAGCCTTGACGACCGCGACCGCATGTAACAACGCGCTCACCGGCGTCGGCGCCACCATCGCGTTGGGAAGCCATTTGTGAACCGGCATGAGGGCCGCCTTACCAACACCAAAGGCGAAGAGCGCGAGCAGTAGTCCCGTCGTAAGCGCATCCGCCCGACCCGCAAGAATGCCGCCGGGGGTAAAGTCAAGCGTGCCAGCCAGTGAGAGGGTCCACAGGATCGCGGGGATCAGAAAGACGATCGAGGTCGTTAGCAAGATCAAAAGGTAAACCCGCCCGCCTTGGCGAGCCTTCGCGTCGCCGTGATGCGCGACCAGCGGATAGGTGCTGAGGGTGAGCAGCTCATAAAAAATAAACAAGGTGAACAGGTTGGCAGAGAATGCGATCCCTAGCGCCGCAGCGATCGCGACCGCGAAAGCAACATAGAACTGGGTCTGGCGAGGCTCTTTGTTCCCCCGCATATAGCCAATCGAATAGAAGGAATTGACGATCCACAGTCCCGACGCAATCAGCCCGAACAGCATACCCAGCGGCTCGATGCGGAAGGCAACCTCAAGGCCGAATGTAACGGGGAATCCGGCAAGTGCCGGACGGCCGCCTGCTAGGACTTCCGGTAAGATTTGGAGGACGTTCGCGAACAGTAGGATAGCAGTCACGAGCGTGACGGT
Source organism: Alphaproteobacteria bacterium (assembly GCA_002722515.1). Lineage (GTDB taxonomy): Bacteria > Pseudomonadota > Alphaproteobacteria > UBA6615 > UBA6615 > UBA8079. The sequence goes on from PBMH01000024.1 coordinate 29,737, forward strand.
TTCCCGCAGATTCCGTTGCTGGCCCGTCAACGCGATCAGTACGGCACCTATGCTAGGGATTAGAAGCGCAAGGAGGATATGATCGGACGGCGTCATCGTCGCGCCCTCAATAAACCGCTGACATGAGCTTGGCCGCCGCCTGCTCCGCCAGTCCCACCGACCAGTTCGTTTCCAGGCCGAAATAGATAGTCGCGAGCACTAAGACATAAGCCGGAATCAGCATCGACGCGGGTGCCTCGCGCATCACCGCCACCTTAGCCGACGGTTCACGGAAATACGCCACCTCGACCACCCGGCCTACATAGAGCATAGTCACGAGCGACGCGAGTACGATAAGCGCCACGAGCCACCAGTGACCATTTTCAAGCGCCGCAAGAACAAGCCACCATTTCGAGATGAAGCCCGATGTTCCGGGAACACCAAGCAGTCCAAGGCCAAGAATGACGATTCCGGCCATCGTAATAGGCATCTTCCGCCCGATGCCCGCTAGGTCGTCGATCTGCACCGAGGCCAGACGGAACATGATTGCCCCCAGCATCAGAAATATCCCGGCCTTCATTATCGCGTGGTTGAACAGATGGACCATCGCCGCCGTCAGGCCAGCCTCGGTCACGAAGCTGATACCCAGCGTGATGAAACCGATCTGCGCTACGCTCGAATAGGCAAACATCCGTTTGACGTCGTCCTGGAACACTGCAACAACCGAGGCAGCGAACATGGCGACGACTGAAAGGACCAAAAACATCTCCGGCAAAGGCGTGGTCGAGAAAAAACCACTGCCGCCGAACACCGTGTAGAAGATGCGTACAAACAGATAGATCGCCACCTTTGTAGCGGTCCCAGCCAGAAAAGCGCTTGCGACGGCGGGCGCATAGGCATAGGCGTTAGGTAACCACAGATGTAGCGGAAAAAGAGCTAGTTTCAGAGATATCCCAACCGTCAGGAAGGCGAGCGCCACCAACACGGGGCGGGTATCACTGACCTCAGGGATTCGCTCGGCCAAGTCGGCCAAGTTGAGGGTTCCCGTCATCGCCCAAAGCATGCCGACGCCCAGCACGATGAATGTAGCGCCAATCGTGCCCATGATCAGATACTGGTAGGCCGCCGTCAGAGCGCGCCGATCACGGCCCATAGCGATCATCACGTAACTGGCGAGCGAAGAGATCTCAAGGAACACGAAAATGTTAAATGCATCACCCGTAATCGTAACGCCCAGCAGCCCGGTCAGCGCCAGCAGATACATGGTGTAGAACCACGCTTGGTCCGTATTGTTGAAGCGGGCCGCGGTACCGGCGCGGGCAAACGGAATGATCACCGACCCCACGCCCGTGACCACCAGCAATACGAAGACATTTATAATATCTACTCGATACTCGATACCGATCGGCGGTACCCAGCCACCCATAGCATAGGAAATCGTGCCCTCTTCAAGCACACGAAAGACCAGCAAAATCGCAGCCGCGAAAGCGAACCAGTTCGCAGCGACAGCGATCAACCAGCCGAGATATCCGCGCCGGAAGATAGCGCACAGCGGTGCGGCCATCAGCGGGATGACGACTTGTAGCGCGGGGAGATGAGCCGCAAGCACTAGTCAGCCTCCAGATCATGGACTTCGTCATCCTCGATAGTGCCATAGGCCTCGTGTATACGAACGACGATGGCCAGCCCGAGCGCGATGGTCGCGACGCCGACAACGATCGCGGTCAGTATCAGGACATGTGGCAGTGGGTTTGAATAAACGTCGAAGCCCGGCGCGATGATGGGCGCGGTACCGCCAAGGATCTTGCCAGGCGAAATGAACAGCAGATAGACCGAGCTCTGGAAGATCGCCAGGCCGACCAGCTTCTTCACCATGTTGCCATGGGCGGTGATGATATACAGGCCGCCGACCAGTAGAAAGATCGTGACCCAGTAATTCAGGTCTGCGAGGAATTCGTTCATTCCCCGCCCTCCTCATTTTTGGCCTTCTCGTCGGCCTCGTCTGCGCGTCCACCGAATACGTAAAAAATAGCTAGCATCGTGGAGGCTACGGTGACGAAGACCCCGAACTCAACGACAAGAATACCTAGGTGCTGACCTTTCGCCGGCTTACTACCGAGAGGTGTGTAGTCGAGGTAATTCTCTCCTAGCAATATGCTTACGACGCCGGTGCCGGCAAAAATCAGAACACCCAGAGGAATCATCGTGTTGACGATACTGCGCGGCACAACCTTTCGTGCTTCCGCAATTCCGAAGACCATGCCATACAGGATAACCGCTGCTGCTGCCGCTACCCCGGCCTGGAAACCGCCACCCGGTCCGTATTCACCGTGGAACTGGACGTAAAGTGCAAACATCAGGATCGCTGGTAGCAGGACCTTCACGACCACGCGCAGGATGACGGTATCTCGCATCATTTCCTGGACCGCCCCTCGTCTTCGACCACCATTTCACGACGCCGACGCCGCGACAGAAGAATCAGGACGCCGATACCCGCGGAGAAAATCACTGCCACCTCCCCGAGCGTATCGAACCCGCGATAGCTCGCCAGGACCGCCGTCACCACGTTGGGTGACTTGGTTTCCTCGATCGAATTCTCCAAATAATACGGCGCAACATGCAGATTCTGTGGGTTATCCGGTTGGCCGAACGGCGGCAAATCGAGGGTGCCGTATACGAGGGCCCCGCCCGTCAACAGGCAGATTAGAAGAGGAATGACCGGCGCGTGGCGCAGCGGCGCCTCGCGGGTGCGCGTTAGATGCAGCACGGCGAGCAGCAGTACGGTCGACATGCCCGCGCCTACGGCCGCCTCGGTCATCGCGACATCGACCGCATCCAGCACGACCAGAACCGTGGCCATCAGGAAGCTGTAGATGCCACCGAGCATCACGACCGCGAAAAGGTTGTGAGCACGGATGATCCCGATAACGGTAACCACCATCAGCAATAGTAGTACGGAATCGATCAGGAGTTCGATGACGCATCTTCCCCGGCGATATGGCCGCCCGTTTCGTCGTACGAGAGTTTCGGGCGGATGCCCGCATGCAACGCCGCCTGGGCCAGCGCATGGGTCGCAACCGGCGTCGTCAAAAGAACAAGCGCCGCGAGAATAATTAGCTTGGCCGCTACGAACGTAAACCCGGCCTGCAACAGCATGCCAAGGATCAAGAAACCCATGCCCAGCGTGTCGATGATCGAGGCAGCATGCAAGCGCGTGAACATATCAGGCATCCGCAACATGCCGATTGTACCGATCACGCAGAACAGGCCTCCAGCAACCAGTAATAACCAACTAAGGATGTCGAGCGCCGCTTCCATCGGCTATTTCTTTGGCACCGGCGGGGCGACCGGCTGGCTGAGCTTGAAATATCGCAGCACGGCTATCGTGCCGACGAGGTTTAGGAGCGTGTAGAGAATCGCGATGTCGAGAAAGTCGGGCCGCCCGGTGACGAAGCCAATCAGCGCAAGCGCAACAACGGACAATGTACCAATAACATTCCCGGCCAGTACCCGGTCGAACATGGTCGGGCCAAGCAATGCGCGTGACAATGCAAGCGCGAGGCTTACCAAGACGGCGATCATGGCGACGGCAAACATCATTCCTTCGCACCCTCGAACCGCGTGACCGTCCGGTCCATGCCACCCCCTGCCAAGTCCTGCGCGCCCGCATGGGTGATTGCGTGAACGGTGATCTCGCTGCCCTCCACCTCCACCGAAACAGTGCCCGGCGTCAGGGTGATCGAGTTCGCATAGGTGACGAGGCCCACCGCGGATTTCTGGGTCGCCTGCACATTGATAAGGGTTGGGCTAATGGGCAGCGACGGCGACAGGATAATTTTCGAAACACTCAATCCTGATCTTATAATCTCTAGGAGCAACCAAGGCCAAAACCAAACGGCACGACCGAGAAGATCGATTGGATGACCTTCGCGGTCGATGACCGCCATCCGCGTGCCTAGCGCCACCACAAGCAGAGAACTTACCGCGCCGATTGCCAGAAGCAACGGTGTGTAGTGGCCAGACAGGACCAGCCAAAAAACGTAGATGATCACAACTGCGCTCGTAAAATACAGCACGTGATGTCCCTCAACCTCGAAATAAGAGTCCGCCAATTACCCCAGTCGCTATCGGCGCCAGCCCCATTTTACGACTTTGTTCGGATTACTCCTGCGGTATTACTATTCCCATTGAAGGCTTGCAAGACGTCCAGCTTAACAATCGAAACTGCACCGGAACCAACCTATCGGGACACCGGCTATGCTTGTAAGGAACGAACATGTCCGCGCGAATGATCATCGCCGCGATGTTTGCCGCCCATGTAATGAGCATGACCGGCTTCGCCGCGTTTCCAGCACTATTACTGCCGTTGCAGGACAACTGGGATTTATCCAACACTCAGGCCGGATGGATTAGCGGTATCTACTTCGCGGGGTACGTAATCGCAGTCGGTGCAATCGTCCCCTGGACGGACCGAGTTGATTCAAGGTGGATATATCTGGCTTGCCTCATGCTGTCGGCGGTCGGCCTCGCCGGATTTGCCACCCTGGCCAATGGCTTCTGGTCCGCAATTACCTGGAATGCGATACAGGGTGCCGGCGTCGGCGGCACCTACATGTGTGGCCTTAAGGTGCTCACCGACCGTCTACCACCCCCGATACCCTCGCGAGGGATAACAATCTATACGTCTGGTTTCTCAGTCGGGGCTGGTGTTTCCTTCGCACTGAATGGCTTAATTGGTGCAGAGTTTGGTTGGCCCTGGGCTTTCGGTGTCGCCGCCATTGGCCCTGTTATCGCCGCAACCATTGTGCTGCTACTACTGCGCTCGTATGCGCCGTTACCTGAGGAGCGCCCTACCACTAACACTTTCGACTTCCGACCCGTCCTTCGAAACCGGACCGCTATGGGGTACGTCCTTGGTTATGCTGGACATTCTTGGGAGTTGTTTGCACTTCGCGGCTGGATCGTTGCGTTCCTAGTGTTCGCTGGAGAAAAGGCCAACGGCACGGCAAACGCCGAAGCAGCGGTTATCGCAGCGATCGCGAATCTAGCAGCGGTCGCGGCCAGCATTATCGGCAACGAACTCAGCGAGGTATATGGGCGGTGGCGTATTACGAGGTTAGCTATGCTCGCGTCATTTGTTACCGCCTTGCTAATGGGTTTGAGCCCGGGCCTACCCTTCTTCGTTGTGGTTATTCTATTCTTCATCTATAGCGGCTTCGTAATGGGTGACTCAGGATCTCTAACCGCTGGGGCAACTCAAGCCGCTGCGCCGGGCTATCGCGGTATGACACTAGCCGTCCATTCCCTGTTCGGTTTTAGCGCCGGCTTCATGGGACCACTAGCTGTGGGATTGGTGCTAGATGCTAGCGGAGGCCAAACGTCAGCAACGGCATGGCTCCTCGGTTTCGCGACGATCGGGATTGGATCGCTCGCCGGTGCCACCGCGATGACCTTTTTCGGGCGCCGAATGAGCGAAGGATAAACGAAGTGTAGAGCCCCACTTGTCCGATATCTAGTACAGGACTAATTTTCACAACATCTATCTGAGACACCAAGGATCCCATTCATGCAAATGTCCGGCGAGTACAAAATAAATGCACCCCGCGAGAAGGTTTGGGCCGGGCTCAATGACCCGGACGTCCTAAAACTTTCTATACCTGGTTGCGAACAGATCGAGCAGACTTCCGAAACCTCCTTTGAGGCCCAGGTCACGGCGAAGGTCGGCCCGGTAAAAGCAAAATTCAACGGCGCAGTGGAGCTAACCGATATTGATGCGCCAAATGGATATCGTATTTCGGGCGAAGGCAAGGGCGGTGCTGCAGGATTCGCTAAGGGCGGCGCAAACATTAAACTCGAGGAGGATGGTGACGGTACCCTGCTCAAATATGAAGTTGACGCGCAGGTTGGCGGAAAACTAGCACAACTGGGTGCACGCCTGATCGATGGCACCGCAAAGAAGATGGCCTCGCAGTTTTTTGAGAATTTCGCCGAAGCGGTTACCAACAATGATTCGATCGACCGACCTGACGAGGAAACCAGCGACACTGGTTCTACGGCCCCGCCGCCGTCATCGGAAAACACGGCCCCCACAGGAAAGGCAATTCCAAAGGTGGACGCAAAAATATTGGCCCTCGTGCTCATTGTAGCCGCCGTCGCCCTCTACGCGCTTTTTGGTTGATAATCGACCCGGGTTTCTTTCCATATTCTAACGTTTTTAATACGTAGCGCCTTGACGACACGCGCAATGCAGCGGAAACTCTATGTACTAGTAAATGTGCCGTAATGCGGGGCGCCGCGTAGAGGCTCAATAAGGAACGACCCGAAATCAGGGAGAAATACGATGCCCACCGTATCCATGACGGTGAATGGAAAATCCGTTTCGGCCGACGTCGAGTCACGGACACTTCTCGTTCAGTACCTTCGCGAACATCTTGGCCTAACCGGCACCCATGTTGGTTGTGACACTAGCCAATGCGGGGCGTGTGTAGTTCACGTAAATGGTGAATCTCTCAAGTCTTGTACCGTTCTCGCAGCCCAGGTCGAGGGGGCTGACCTGACCACCATCGAAGGTCTCGCCAATGGTGACGAACTGCACCCAATGCAGGAAGCGTTTCGTGAAAACCACGGGCTGCAGTGCGGCTTCTGTACTCCCGGTATGGTGATGAGCGCACTGGACCTCGTTCAAAAGAATTCTGATCCCAGCGAACAAGATGTCCGCGAATGGCTTGAGGGAAACCTCTGCCGCTGCACCGGCTACCACAATATCGTAAAGTCTATTCTCGCCGGCGCCCAAGCACTGAAGGGTTAGCACGGTGACCGGAACGGGCATCGGCGCTTCCATCAAGCGGGTTGAGGACCAGCGCTTCCTCACGGGCAACGGACACTACACCGACGACATCAACCGTCCAGGCCAAGGCTACGCTTGGATTCTGCGATCGCCCCGCGCAGACGACCTACCTAACTTTTTAGTTACAACCCAAAGCGTCATGGGCGCCTCGAACCCACTTGAGGTAAAGGGCGTAGGCGAAGTGGGTGCGATTGGTTCACCTCCCGCCGTAGTAAACGCCATTCTTGACGCACTGGCACCACTCGGTGTCGAAGATATTTCAATGCCCGCAACACCTAACAAGGTGTGGCAAGCCATCCATGATTCCAGTGTCCGCCAGGCGGCGGGATAACGTCTGGCGAAGGAGAAAAAAATGTACGAATTCAATTACCAGAAGGCAAACTCCGCGGCCGATGCCGTACAGGCCGTAAATTCCTCTGACGACGGACAGTTTCTCGCGGGAGGCATGACCCTAATCCCAACCATTAAACAGCGCCTAGCCCAGCCATCCGATCTGATCGACCTTGCAGGCATCAACGACCTCGTTGGAGTAGAGGAAGGTGAGGGCTCAGTTACAATCAAAGCCATGACGCGCCACGTCGATGTCGCAAACAACGACATCGTCAAATCAAAGATTCCCGCTCTCGCGAACCTTGCTGATAATATAGGCGACCCTCAGGTGCGTAATCGCGGTACAATCGGCGGCTCACTAGCCAACAACGACCCCGCGGCCGACTATCCCGCGGCCGTTCTTGGCCTAAACGCTACGATTATTACGAACACGCGCGAGATCATCGCCGAGGATTACTTCGACGGCATGTTCACCACATCCCTTGAAGAAGGCGAACTGGTCACAGCTGTCCGGTTTCCCATCCCCGATAAAGCCGCCTACACCAAGTTCCCCAACCCGGCATCACGTTATGCACTTGTGGGTGTAATGGTCGCACAGACCAACGGCGAGATACGGGTCGCCGTAACCGGAGCAGGACAGGACGGCGTGTTCCGGGCAAGCGATATTGAAAGTGCACTGTCGGGTAGCTGGACTGTGGACGCCGCCAAAGACGTAAAGATGTCTGATGAAGGGTTAAACTCCGATATCCACGCGTCTGCCGATTATCGTGCCCATCTGATATCGGTTATGGCGAGCCGTGCAGTAGCTGCCGCAGGCTAAGCGTAATTAACGAAATTTATTTGGCACGGCCGGAGCTTCGCTCCGGCCGTACGTTTTCGCCAGGTTGGCCGAATACGGCGCGTGCGCTATATCTCACGCAAAGGTAACGTCAACCTACACCAAACAACCCTCAACATACCCCATTGGAACCGAAGAACCCCGGATGAAATCCATTGAGCAGTATACCTGAGAACGTAGAAAGCACCCTCGATCTACTTGCCACTGGCAACTACGTGCCAGATCGCAGCCTTTCGACGGCTATTTATTTGTCACTGAGACTCGGCCGCCCTCTTTTCCTTGAAGGAGAAGCCGGAGTCGGCAAGACCGAGATCGCCAAAGTTCTGGCAGAAACACTCGGCCGTCGCCTCGTACGCCTGCAGTGTTACGAGGGCCTCGATGTCGCGTCAGCTGTATATGAGTGGAATTACTCCGCACAGATGATCGAGATAAGGTTGGCCGAAGCAGAGGGTGCAGCCGATCGCGAACGGCTAACGAAAGATATCTTTTCCAATCAGTTCCTAATCCATCGCCCCCTCCTGCAGGCACTAGACCCCGCCGCCGATGGCCCACCTGTGCTCCTGATCGATGAGCTTGACCGCACTGACGAAGCCTTCGAGGCCTACCTGCTTGAGATCCTGTCGGACTTCCAGATAACCATCCCTGAATTAGGAACGGTGCGAGCAGAAAAACCACCAATTGTAATCATCACTTCAAACCGCACTCGAGAGATCCACGATGCGCTAAAGCGGCGCTGTTTCTATTATTGGGTCGATTATCCTGATGCTACCCGCGAACTGGAGATTCTCGCGATCAAGGCACCCCAAGCGAACGAACGCCTCTCTCGCCAAGTGGTTGATTTTATTCAAAATCTGCGCACTATGGATTTGTTCAAGGTGCCGGGTATCGCTGAAACAATCGACTGGGCGTCTGCCCTACACCAGCTCGACATTATTGAACTGACCCCTGATGCGATAGACGACACACTCGGCGTCCTACTGAAATACCAAGACGATATCGCGAAGATCCGCGGCAGCGAGGCTGCAAGGATCTTGGATGAAGTCAAAAGTGAGGTCGCCCTCACCCAGGTTGCGACGTAGGCGCCGTGTCCGAGAAAGCCATTCCAAACGAGGCTCGCCCAGCCATTAAGGCCAAGGCAAAGCTCGACGATATCAACGACGATACAAACGAAGGACCGAGCAAGCTCGCAAACAACATCATGCACTTTGCGCGTGTTCTTCGTGCCGCTGGACTTCCCGTGGGCCCAGGGAAGGTGATCGAGGCCGTCAACGCCGTTGAGACGGTGGGGCTAACTCATCGAGATGACTTCTACTGGGCACTGCACGCGGTTTTTGTGAACCGGCGCGACCAACGCGAGATTTTCGATCAGGCCTTCCACGTCTTTTGGCGCAATCCAAAATTTCTAGAGCGGATGGCCTCTCTGGTATTGCCCTCTTTTGTCGATCCAGAAGCAACACAGAATGCCGAGGAAATGAATCGGCGACTAGCGGATGCCCTTAAACAGGAGAATCTAGATTCTCCCGGCGAGACCGAAGGCGATCATGATGATGAGGAACCAGAGATAACAGTCGATGCGGTAATGACCTTCTCGGCCAATGAAGTCTTGCAACAAACAGATTTCGAAAAGATGTCAAACGAAGAACTAGAGGCCGCCAAACGCGCTATCGCCCGCATGCAACTGCCAATCATGGAGGTACCAATCCGGCGTTTTCGTCGGAACGCCCGCGGCGAACGGATTGACATGCGCGCTACGCTACGTGCATCCCTACGCGGCGGTGGCGGGTCGGTACCGCTGCAATACCGTAGCCGCCAGCGCCGCCACCCCCCGTTGGTCGTATTATGCGACATATCCGGTTCAATGAGTCGGTATTCCCGCATGATCCTTCATTTCATGCATGCAGTGACAAACGACCGCGACCGCGTGCACACCTTCCTATTCGGTACTCGGCTTACAAACGTCACCCGTCAGCTTCGCTATAGGGATGTTGACGAGGCACTTGATCGCGTGGCCGAGGCGGTCGACGACTGGTCCGGAGGCACCCGAATCGGACACGCCCTCCATGATTTTAATACCAGTTGGTCACGGCGAGTATTGGGCCAAGGCGCAGTCGTCTTGCTCATCACCGACGGCCTCGATCGAGATGCGGCCGATGGTCTTGATACAGAGATCGAACGCCTCCACATGTCCTGCCGCCGCTTGATCTGGCTTAACCCGCTCCTACGTTATAATCGTTACGAACCGAAGTCTCTAGGCGCTCGGGCTATGCTGCCGCATACTGACGAGTTCCGGTCGATCCATAACCTGCAGAGCCTAGAGCAACTCGCAGAAGCTTTGTCCCGAAAGGATTGGCATGGAACCTTCCAAACATTATTCAATCAGGAGGCTGCGTAGTGAGTGAAACAGTGATCGACCTGCACGCTCTGAACCATGACGACGTCGTCGAGAAGGCTGCGGCATGGCGAGAAACTGGAAAAAAAGTCGCGCTTGCCACCGTTATTGCCACATGGGGGTCGTCCCCCCGTCCTGTGGGCAGCCAACTAGCCGTCGATGAAGACGGCAACATGATAGGTTCTGTCTCCGGAGGCTGCATCGAGGGGGCCGTGGTGCATGAGGCGCAAGAAGTCATGTCGGACGGTAAGCCACGATTGCTCGATTTCGGTGTTTCCAACGAAATGGCCTGGGAGGTCGGCCTCGCCTGCGGTGGCAAGGTCGAGGTCTGGGTCGAACGGCTGGACTGAGCCAACATGCGCCCCGAAACACTCGTATCCCTACTAGCCGCACGCGCCTCAAAACAGCAGGTTGCGCTGGTATCACACCTCGAGACCGGTGAGCAGACACTGGTGTTTCATGATCGAACGGCGGGCGACCTCGAGCTCGATGAGACAGCCATTTCCGCAGCACGCAACGCACTGAACGACGACAAGTCGGGGCGACTTCAGACGGGCAACACACCCCTGTTTGCCCAAGTATTCAACCCGCCCAAGAGGATGATCATTGTAGGTGCGGTCCATATCGCACAACCTCTCGTCATCCTCAGCCAAACATCGGGCTACGAGACCATCATCGTTGACCCGCGCGGCGCGTTCGCCACGCGTGACCGGTTCCCGGGTGTAACTATGAGCGAAGACTGGCCGGACGATGCACTGAAAAACATGGCAATTGATAACCGGACAGCAATTGTTACGCTCACCCATGATCCAAAACTTGACGACCCAGCACTACGTATTGCTCTGCGTTCTGAAGCTTTCTATGTTGGGTCCCTAGGCAGCAAACGCACCCATGCGGGACGCGTCGAGCGGTTAACCGAGGCCGGTTATACTGGCGAAGAAATCGAGCGCATCCACGCCCCCATTGGCCTCGACATCAATGCGAAGAGCCCGGCTGAAATAGCGGTTTCAATCATGGCACAGATCACCCAGATCTTGCGCAACGCATGAAGTTTGGACCCATCCCTACGACACAGGCTGAAGGTGCTGTGCTCGCTCACGGTCAGACCATGGGCGGACGCCGATTTCGTAAGGGGCATGTTCTTGCCCCCTCGGACATCGAACATTTCGTAGCGAACGATGTTCACGAGGTTACGGTTGCGCTCCTCGAATCGGACGATGTTGACGAGAATTCTGCTGCGCTTCGGCTTGCTGAGGCAGCAGTAGGACTTGGGGTTCGCCCAGGTATCGCGAGAACCGGGCGCGTCAACCTATTCGCACGACATGCTGGCCTAATAATGCTCAACGAGACCACGATAAATAATGTGAATAGGATCGATGAAGGAATAACAATCTCTACCCTGCATCCGCTGGACCGTGTGAACGAAGATCAGGTCGTCGCCACCATTAAAATAATTCCATTTGCGGTCTCGGAAACTGCATTGCGAGCGACCGAAACAATTGCGGCAGGTCACCCGATAACGATTCGCGAATATCGCCCCCGCAGGGTGGGTCTGATTCAGTCCAATCTTCCTGGTTTGCCCAATAAGGTCCTAATTAAGGCAGAGAATGTTGTTCGCAAACGCGTCGAGGCACTGGGCAGCGAGCTATCGCCTCCGGTAACAGTGGATCATAACGAAATCTCTATAAAGAGCGCCTTGCTCGGTCTCATCGGAAACAGTACGGATCTCATCCTAATAGTAGGCGCTTCAGCAACCACCGACCGCCGCGACGTAATTCCGACTGCAATTACCCAGGCAGGTGGTACGATTGAGCATTTCGGGATGCCGGTAGATCCCGGTAACCTGACCCTAATAGGCCGGATTGGCGAAACCCCAATCCTTGCGCTACCGGGTTCAGCTCGTTCCCCTAGGCCCGGCGGAAACGACCTCATTCTTGAACGGCTTATAGCTGACATTCCAATCGACGGTGAGCAAATCATGGGCCTCGGCGTCGGAGGCTTGCTTAAGGAAATCCCCTCGCGCCCTCTCCCCCGTGCACAGGCTGCACCCCGTGCCCGGCAATACAACGATACACCCGCAAATTTCGGTGCAATAATTCTCGCCGCCGGTCAGTCTCGGCGTATGGGAAAGAGCAACAAACTTTTGATTGAGGTGAATGGGAAGGCAATGGTCAGTCACGCGGTCGACGCGGCACGCGACGCCGGCGCATCACCCGTAATAATTGTAACGGGGCACGAGCAGGAAGAAGTGGTGCGCGCCGTCGGACATGACGCAATATTCGTTCACAATCCCCACTATACGAATGGTCTCAGCACTTCGCTGAGGGCGGGGCTCTCTGCTATCCCGGATTATTGCAGCGGCGTCTTGGTTACACTCGGCGACATGCCGCAAGTAAGAGCTGATCATCTACGGCGGCTCGCCGCCGCTCATGACCCAAACGAGGGTCATCTAATTTGCGTTCCAACAGCGGGGGGGAAACGCGGAAATCCAGTATTCTGGGATCGACGCCTCTTCGAGGTCATGTCCACATTAAGCGGTGATGTCGGAGCCAAACATCTGATTGGCGACTATGCCGACATGGTTATAGAGGTCCCGATGGATGACGATGCAGTCCTGGTAGATATCGATTCCCCAGAAGCATTGGAACGGATCATGGTAGATGATAACAGAGAATATTCGTAATATCAGTAATCGTGCAGATATCTGCAATCGACCTGCTCTGCCCCTTCACCAAAGGAAGCAGCTAACATGTACAGAACAGTCTCCGTGGGTAGCGGTGTCGACATCCCGCAGATGCACACCTTTGCAACGCAGCTATACGGCAAGATGATATCTGAACTAACGCAACTCCGTTACCGCTCCGAAAAGGAGCGGACTAAGCGGGTCAAACCGCACGCTGAGTCAGACCACCATCAATTGCCGTTGCCGTCCCAGTGATATAGCCAGCCTGCTCACCTGCGAGAAAAGCGGCCATAGCACCGAATTCGGCAACGGTGCCCACACGCCCCATAGGAATCTGACCCACGTCCTCTTCGCGCACGGCATCAACATCCTTGTCCTGCTTGCTCGCTATCATCTTATACAGTTGTTCAATCCGGTCTGTGTCTATGCGCCCCGGCATCAACGAATTAATGGTTACCCCGTCAGCAGCAATCTCAAACGACAGTGTTTTGGCCCAGTTAGTCAAAGCAATGCGTAGCGAGTTTGAAATACCAAGCGTAGGTATGGGTTCAACAACCCCTGTCGACGTAACAAGCAGGATGCGCCCCCACCCACGCTCCCGCATCCCAGGAAGCAGATGTCCCGTCAAACGCGTAACGCTGACAAACATAGATTCGAACGATTCACGCCAGCTCTCCGAATTCACCTCGCTCACAGGCCCAAATGGTGGCCCACCGGTATTGTTTACCAAAACATCAACCCCGCCGAAGGTCGTCGTCGCGAACTCCGCAATAGCGTCAACGGTAGCGACGTCGGCCATATTACAGGCGAAACCGTGCGCCTCAGTACGATGGTCCCTTTCTATCCTCTCAGCCACATCGATACACGCCGCCTCATCCCTGCTTGCAACAATCACTCTCGCACCCTCAGCCGCCAACGCACCCGCAATACCTCGACCGATCCCGCGGCTGGCCCCCAAAACCAGCGCGCGTTTACCCGAAAGCCCCAGATCCATGATGTCCCCCTCAATTAAAAACGGCCCGCACTTCTGCGAGCCGTTCTAAGTTATACAAAACTAACTATTATTTACGATTTATTGCCTTCCTTCGGAACGAGCATATCTTCGAGTGATCGCGTTAGGTTCCCGTAGGTCGCGCTAGGAACCCAATACGTCCAGGCGCCAACACGGGCATTTATCTCCTTTACCATTGTACGTGCAGTGTTAGCTGCCTCTGACTGATCCGATGGATCGCCCGTATAGGAAACATCAAAATTAGCCCATTTCTTGCGGTCTACCTCTGCCAAACGTACGCCCACCGTGATGCCATCAAATGTTACTATAGTTGCGACAGTCGCATCGGTCGGCAGTTCAATCTCTCCTCGGGGCCGGACGTCCTCTAGTTCAACGGAAGCCAGCGCGCGGCTCACCGACGTCGCTCTAGATGGGTTCAGTTCACGGCCCTTGGGCGCACCATTGATTGTGAATGCCTTATCCGATGGCCCCTTCCGCGCGAGTGTGTAACCACCCTCTCCGGTTCCGATCGAAACACTTGCAACCTGATTGGCCGCAATACGAATAATATCCCGCTGCAGCCAAGGTATGAGGCGGGTCTGCACATTCGTAACGCCACTGACTAGCCACACATTGTTGGTACCCGGCTCGCGGATATAGGTCCCCGATACGCGCCCATCAAAAAAACGAGCACTCGGACGACCGATAATAGCTTCAGCCAGCACCTCACCACCGGTACCCGTAACTTTGACGTAGGCGGAATCAGAAAATTCTTCATCGATGTCCTGGACTTCAAGCCGGTAGAATCGACCCGGGTCAGCTGTTTTTCGTTCGACATACCGCATGTCCGATAGACCCGCGACTAGACGACGAATATCCGCCTCGTCGATTGGGTAATTATTCCGATCTGGTGTGACCCACCCCGCTTCACCCTTGTTCATGGTGAATGCGTCAAAACGGCTCTTGATCTTGATCTGCGCAGCACTGTTTGGTGCGCTTCTCAGCGCATCGAAAACCGGCTCGCGCTTGACCAGGTCGAAGGATGCTGTCTCCTTTCCTATACCCACGATAACCGTCAGAACCACGGTAACGACCGTGACGACCAACCAGCCCAGAAATACGCGTGGACTCATTTCTCGCCCCCTAGTGAAGCACGGTGCGGTAATAACGCGACCGCCTAATTCTGCGAACAACCGCCAACATGATTGCCAACACGGCAATCATCAACGGCACCGCCCAGATATTGAAAACACGAACTTGTCGTTCGAGCGATTCCACGTCCTCACGTAGGGACCTCTGTACATCACGTAACTCTTTCCGCAGATCGAGCATCTCAAGACGGAAATTATCGATTTCTGTCTGCTGCTCAGCCGTAAGTATAACGCCAGTAGTCTGCTCTTCCCGTTGCAGACGCTCGATAGTCCCATCCATCTCTGTGATGCGCGTTAAAAGCTCCTGTTCTTTCGTTCGAAACTTGTTGTCCGCTTCCGACCGCATCGCCTCTATAACCTCGAACGGTCGGATCGAAAAACCACGGCCACGAAGTCCTGCAAGACCTTGGCTACCACGCAAATTATCAATCGCGTTGATAAAGAAATCCGCATTATTCGCAGTTGGAATTGCCACCTGCTCGCCGGCAACATCCTGCACCTGAGCCCAGTTTTGATTGGCAAGCATATCCACGTCCCCTACCAGAATGATTCCGGCATCGATGTCTGCCGCACTCTTGTGCGAAGCCCGCAGGGCCTCTCCGGCGGCCTTGCTCTGCTGCGCCTCAATCACTTTCTCTGGCGGTCCGTCAGGAAACGCCGACTTAATTTTGCCTGTAACACGAGCCGCAAGATTATAAACTGTATCTTTAGGTTCAAACCGATCTAGGAGCGCAATCGGATTAGGCTTTTGAGCGATCTCAAACGCACTCATTAGATCTGACGTCGGGGTTGTGAATATGAGGGGCTCAAGATTTGTGTTGGCCCCCTCAGCGGCCATAAACGCACCCGATGAACTCACCACGATGCGCTGCAGCTGCGTTGCCACCGCGTCCTCCCGGGAGAACCGATCACCCTGCAAAGTCAGCCAAGCGACATAATCCACCGCAACCTGCTGGCCAGTCTCCGGATTAGGGAACCCGACGCGCACCGCGTCATCGAGGTTTGCGACGAATTCGCCACGCTCAACGGTCACCCCCCACGCATTAAGTAATGGCTCGATCGCGGCCTGAGCGACTCCTGGCGGCGGCAACTGGCCCGCCGACGGCCCTAGTAGGGCCATGGATTCTGCATATGGATCAGCAAACGCCAAAACGCGCCCACCCTTCACGACGAACTGATCTATATCATAAAGAAGTTCATCTTTGATCGTGTGTGCACCGGCAATAACTAGAACCGCCGTCTCTTCGGGCAGTTCGGTCGTATCCTTGTCTAGAAATTTGACGTCAAAAAACTGCCGCATGCCATCTAGAACTAGCCAAGGTCTAAAATTGTCAAATTGGGTGCCTTGGAACGGTAGATCCGTTAGCAGTGCAACGACCGGCTTTTCAGGTTCGGCGAGATTCGAAATCAGGCGCGTGAGGTCATACTCGAGAAACGGGCTGCGTTCTGGTGCCAGATACCCGATTGCATCGAGGTCATCCGTCGAATTGGTACCGGACACGCCAAAATAAGCCCTCGATCCCGACTGGTCGAACGGTAGACCCTGAAGTCCATCGCTTACCGCCAAATCCTCTTCCGTCGAGAATGGTAGCGGATCGAAAACCTCGACTCGCACCATCCCGTTCGACATTCTTTCGTACTCCTCGAGAAGTTCACGTACGCGATCAGAATGGCGCGCGATATTGGGACCAATCTCGTCGAACCGGTCTGAATAGTAGAAGCGCAGATCAATCGGCTCCTCGAGAGAGCCCAGAACGTCCCGGGTCCCATCCGATAGCGTGAAAAGACCGTCTTCTGTAAGGTCCAGGCGCGTACTGGTGAGCACCGTATTAGACAATGCATTGAGAGCAAGAAAGAAGACCACCGCGAGGACAATCGTTCCCCACGCCAGAAGCTGACGGTCTGCATTGCGAATGCGTTCCCACATGACTTAGACCCCCTTCTTCGCTTCAACAATTGCAGCGTTGACGTATAACGCAATACCAATGACGGATAAGAAGAAGACGAGATCACGAATATCGATCACTCCCTGCGAGACCTCGCTAAAATTGGTCAGGAAACTCAGTTCCGCGATCGATTCCACAAACGTCTGCGGCGTCCACGCCCTGAAGAAGGACTGGATGATCTCAACGCCACTCATCATGAAGACGAAGCAAAGCGCCGATGCGAGAACGAATGCTATAACTTGGTTCTTAGTCAAGGCCGACACGCAGGCACTCAGCGACAGGAAGCCGCCGGCCATAAGCCAACTTCCGATATAGGCAGCAAGAATAACGCCATTATCTGGCTGACCCAGCATATTCACTGTGACCCACATGGGAAATGTCAGCACGAGCGCAATACCCGCGAACACCCAGGCCGCAAAAAATTTACCAATTACGATCTGGCCAGTGGTCACCGGCAGAGTTAGCAGGAACTCAATGGTACCGGACTTGCGTTCCTCTGCCCAAAGACGCATGCCTACCGCTGGTATCAGGAACAAATAAAGATACGGGTGATAGATAAAGAAAACCTGCAGGTCTGCCTGTCCACGCTCAAGCCACTGCCCGAAGAAGAAGGTAAGCCCTCCGGCCAGAGACAGAAAGATAACGATGAACACATAAGCCAATGGCGATGTGAAATAGGCTGACAATTCTCGGCGTGTGACTATCCAGATATTAAGCATTAGGCGTCTCCGGATTGAAATCCGGGTCTTGCTGAAGGCCCTCAACCGCATAGGTCAGATCGCGGAATACGTCCTCGAGACGCCCACGTTCTACGAAAATCTCCTCAACCGTTACGCCCTTCTCTTCCATCGCGTTCCTAACGTTGCCAAGAATTTCATTGCCGTGGCCAGCTACGGCAAGAAGTTCAACCGTGGCTGTCGTCTCAGCAGATCTGCGCACCTGCTGGACACCCTCGACGTCATTCAACACGTCAATACAGGCCTGCGCCTGACCTGCCGGAATTCGGATGCCCACCGCGTTGTGCAGACGTGAGCGCGACTGAAGTGAAAGTGGATCGTCATCCGCGACCACCCTCCCCTTCGCGATCACGATTGCACGTGAGCAAACCGCCTCTACTTCCTCTAGGATGTGGGTTGATATAATCACTGCCTTCTTGCCCGACATTTCTTTCAGGAGCTCGCGCACTTCATGTTTCTGGTTTGGGTCAAGTCCGTCTGTCGGCTCATCGAGGATAAGTAATTCGGGCTCGTGGACGATGGCCTGAGCCAACCCAACCCGGCGCTTGTAGCCCTTCGACAGAGTCTCTATCGGCTGATAAAGAACATTCGCAATGTGCAGCTTCTCAACTGCATAGTCGATTCCGTATTTGGTCTGTTCGTCAGAAAGGCGCCGCACCTTGCATACAAACTTCAGAAGCGAGAGCGGAGTCATATCACCATAAAGCGGTGCGCCCTCTGGCAGATATCCGATGCGACGTTTGATTTCCAACGGGTAGCGGGTCACATCTTGTCCACCCACCTCTACAGCGCCCATGGTCGGTGCTAGAAAACCAGTCACGATTTTCATCGTGGTCGATTTGCCCGATCCGTTCGGACCGATAAACCCTAGGACTTCGCCCTGATCGACCGAGAACGAAACATTGTCGACGGCGGTGATGGGGCCATAACTCTTGGTTAGCCCCCGAATATCGAGCAGTGTCGTCACGTCGTTTATTCCCTCCCAGCGAAACGCCTAACAGCGAAACCACATTTATGGATAGACAAGAAGGCGTAGGCATTGCATTTAGCCCCGGCCCCCAACGCCTAGTACATATCATATCAAGTCCGTCATTCTTACTTAGCGCGGGGACTCCCTACCCCTGCGAGCCAATCGCGGAACGATTTAGGCAATTGGCTCGAACGTTTCAAGACGGAAACAGAATGTAAATTTCCTATCGCACCCCAAAAACACGAAACAATCGACTTTGCGGCGCCGAACAATACGTGAAAATAAAACGCAATACCGCTAACAAGAAAATCATTTTGGGGTATTTATTATACGGTAACCAACAGCCCTAATGCCATGCACCGCTAGGCCTTTTCTAGACACCAAATAATCCAAGCTCGCGTAGTGCAATAAATCCCATAGCTAGCCCGATAATCGCAAATAAGGTAGCGATGGTCTTTTCCATAGTTCGTTGGGATATCTTACCCTGCAGCCTTGGCCCGATCTGGCCACCGATGATCACACCTGGGATCGTGTAGCAAACAAGATTCCACGGGATCGCATTCGCACCGCCCGCCGCGATTAACGCAGAGACCTGCGTGAAAGATGCGGCAGCAATAGTAACGATTACGATGAAGACCGAAGTCGCAGCGGCAACCGGGACGGGAACGCGGTTTCGCTTTACCAACTGCGGCATGATCACCTCACCAACCCCAACTCCGAGCAGGCCAGTCAGGAAGGACCCGACGCCGGTAGTCGCACCACCGCCCATGCCTTGCCTAGGTTTTTTGAATTCATAGATCTGACCATCTGCAGCAGCGACACGTACTAGCTCGCCCCCAGGCCCCTTCGCCGCCTCAATAGTTGTGGCCCCCATCCCCTGGGACGATTGATGCCGAAATATGATCGGCGCCAGGATCAGCATCAACAGGGCGTAGGCCGCCTTTAGAAGTGCCTCTTGGTGTTGAAGCGTGGCCAGCAATAGCGCGCCAACAACTGCCACCGGCAACGCAACTATCAGAAAGGGATAAGCACTACGAAAATGGATCAGTTTCTTACGATAGTAACCCACAAAACCGGATGAAAAACCAAACACCTCGGTCATCAACGCCGTACCGATCGCCGCTGCTGTACCCGCGAGCACATATTCAGAGCCGAGGATCGGAAATATAATAAGGAAAATTGGGGCGAACAGCGCCGCTCCGCCAATTCCGCTGAGCATCGCGGTAGTAGCAACACCCATCGACACAGGAAACATGAACCAGTAACGCCCCCAGTCGAGATCCGCGAGAAATTCCATGGAGACATCCCTTGTTCGGAAATAAGATCGGAGCCGACAACTCAATGGCGGCGCAAGCTAGCGTGCCCGCCAGTGAAAATCCACGCGCAATTAAAATGTTGAAGACGGAACCCGGCGTACGAATAGCTTGACTATCCGAACTGAATCCAAAAAAACCGGTCATCAGCACTCACCAACAAACCACATCTTCAAAGGTCAGCGTACATAGCAAGAGGGACAGGATGACAATCAATTTCAAGGGGCGGGTGGCCGTCGTAACAGGTGCCGGTAACGGTCTTGGTAAAAACTATGCACTCACGTTGGCCTCAAGAGGCGCAAGAGTAGTGGTCAACGATTTGGGTGGCGCCATCGATGGCAGTGGTCACTCCGGCAAGCCAGCCGATGCCGTCGTCGAAGAAATTCGAGCAGCCGGCGGAGAGGCCGTGGCAAATTATGACACCGTCGCCGAGCCTAAGGGCGCAGCGAACATCGTCCAGAGCGCGCTAGATACATTCGGCCAGATTGACATCGTTATAAACAACGCTGGAATCGTCCGGGACAAAACCTTCCATAAGATGAGCCTTGAAGATTATGAGTTTGTCGCCCGGGTGCATTATCTAGGCTCAGTATATGTAACTCATGCCGCATACCCGCATATGCGCAAGGCGAATTACGGTCGAGTGCTTATGGTCTCGTCGAACTCTGGCCTCTACGGTAATTTCGGCCAGACCAACTATTCTGCCGCCAAGATGGCTGTCGTCGGTTTCATGAACACACTAAAACTTGAGGGCGCGCGAAATAACATCTTAATAAATGCCCTCGCACCACTAGCAGCGACGCGCATCGCAGAGCCATCTGGTATCTTTGACGTCTATGATCCAGAACTTGTGACAACCGACGCCGTGGCGGCCATGGTTGCCTACCTAGTTAGTGAGAACTGCACCGATTCCGGCAACATCATTGCCGCGACCGCCGGCTATTACTCCCGCATCCAAGTCATGGAAAGCGAAGGTGTACGGGTCGACCCACGTGAACCGATGACGCCAGACCGGATCGCCGAGATCTGGTCTCAAGTCCGCGGGATGCGGAATCCGACCGGCTATGACGACGCAGTTGCAAACTTAACCGCCGTGATGGCAAAGGAAACATAGAACCTTGGCTGATTCTCAGCGTGGCCCCACGTAGAAAATCAGGGCAGCGCCAGTGGCAATCCTAATCAGGGTCCTCTAGTTATTCAGCCACTCTCGCCATTTTCTTCGGCCATGAGCATATTACGAAGCTCGCGTTTAACTATCTTGCCATAGTTGTTCTTAGGCAGGGACGCCGCGACCCTATAATGCTTCGGCCGCTTGAACCGAGCGATATTATCGAGGCAGAGCCGGTCGAGAGCATCGATGTCAATCTGCACGCCTTCGCTGGGCGTAACAAAAGCGATCACCTCTTCACCCCACTCTTCGTGCGGGCGGCCAATAACTGCGCATTCCGTAACATGTGGGTGTCTTAGTAGAACCTCCTCGATCTCGCGGGGATAGATGTTTGAACCGCCGGAAATGATCATGTCCTTTGATCGGTCCTTCAGGGTAAGATATCCGTCGGAGTCAAACACACCCATATCGCCAGTATGCAGCCATCCACCGCGAAGAGAATCGGCACTGGCATCGGGCCGGTTCCAATAGCCCTGCATAACAACCGCCCCGTTAACCAGAATCTCTCCTACCTCGCCCGCGGGTAATGTGTTGTCATTACCGTCAACCACCTTTACGTCAACCACCGACTGAGCATACCCGACCGAACCCAAACGCTCCTCATAGCGAGGATGTTCCGTGTCGACGTGATCCTCTCGAGGTAGCACGGTGATACACATCGGGCTTTCGCCCTGACCGTAAATCTGTACGAATTTCGACCCGAACCGATCAAGTGCCTGCTTAAGATCAGCGACATACATCGGCCCACCGCCATAAGTAACAGTACGCAGGTTTCCGATTTCACCCGAATTATGTCCTATCAAACGCTTCACCATTGTTGGTGCAGCGAACAAGGAAACCTCTTCATGTTTTTGAAATAACTCAAATATTTCGCTGGGATCAAAGCTACCTGTTTCGGGTACGACCTGGCGCGCACCAACCGCTAGGTGCGGGATCCCGTAGAAGCCTGAACCGTGGGACATCGGCGCGGGGTGCAACGCCGCGCCGTTGACGGGGACCCTGTCCACATCAAGAAAATAGCTTAGGGTCATCTCCCAAAGGTTCCGGTGCGACAGCATCGCCCCCTTGGGGTTCCCGGTAGTACCCGAAGTGTAGAAGAGCCAAGCAAGGTCATCGTCGCCCCGATCCACCATCTCTATGGGATCCGCATTCAGGTAATCGGCATACTCCGCCTCGCCTACGACTACAACACGGGCCTTGCTGCCGGCGATCTCGAGCCCACTCGCGGCCTTCTCGGCGAGATCCGGCGTAGTAAACACCACGCGCGCACCAGAATCGTCGATAATGTAAGCGAGTTCCTTTTCGTGCAGCTTGTTGTTGATCGGAAGCGCCGTCAGCCCAGCGTGGAGCGCGCCATGGAAGGTCTCGAGGTATTCGGGTGTATTGGTCATGAACAGGCCAACCCGATCATTGTCCGTTAGACCAATCGACCCGCGCATGGCTCCCGCAAGACCGGCAACACGGCGCGCTAGCGTGCCGTAGTCGCAGTAGTCAGCTGCCCCGTGGGATATCGCCACCCGATTGGGAAAAGAGCGCGCTGCCCGCACTAGCAACTGATTGAGATTCATAGAAAACGACCCTCTTAACGACCACAATGGCGCAGGCTACAACGACCTACAAGTTAGCAAAACCCTCGTCTTTCGACAGGCAGCAAATAAGGACATATGCTCGTTCTAGCCCTGCCAGAACATTAACAAGACAGCGGTAAACTATGTACGAGCTTTACTATTGGCCAACAATTCAGGGACGCGGTGAATTCGTCCGCCTCCTCCTTGAAGACGTCGGCGCGGACTATGTAGATGTGATTCGCAGACCCAAGGAAGATGGCGGCGGGGGCGACGCCCTCCGTATTCTAATAAATACGACTAGGCACTTCGCCCCACCAATACTAAGAGACGCCAACATAACCATCTCGCAAACTCCGATAATCATGGACTATCTCGGAACGAAGCACCAGCTCACCCCTGCCAATGAGGATGCCCGGCGAGAGGCGTTACGTCTGTCGATGTTACTTGCAGACTTTCTGGTCGAGGCCCATGACGTACATCACCCCTTGGCCAAGGAGTTGTATTACGAAGACCAACTGGACGAGGCGCTACGCCGGTCACTGAGTTTCCGTGACGTACGTATTCCGAAATTTTATAGCCATCTTGAGGAGATGATCAGTGCCAACGGTGGCTACCTAGTAGAGGGTGGACTGTCGCACGCAGATTTTTCGCTATTCCAAATCGTTGAGGGCATGCGTTACGCCTTTCCAAAATCCTCGGCTCGGCTTGAATCCGACCGCCCCCGCCTCGTCGCCCTGCATGCGGAAATAGCCGCCCGACCAAACATTCAGGCTTATATAATTTCGGACCGGCGCATCCCATTTAACAAAAATGGCATCTTCCGATATTACCCAGAACTGGATGGGTAGAACACCGTAGTAAGCTATCCAGCAGCAAATCGCGGCAGCATGACCTCCTTATGGAATCGTGCCATTTCTTCAAATACAGGCATTACCTGCGGCTCGGCGTTATCGTCGCGGAACTCCCGATAAAGCGCGTAGACATTGCCGATAAAACGCTCCGCATCTCCCCAGGTATTGTAGTCCTCAAGGGAGATTTCACACGCCGCGTCCCACTCCGAAAGACCGGCGTCAAAGCATTTGCGCGCCTCGCACTCTATATAGTCGAGATACCCCTTAAAGATCCGAACATGAGCCTTGTCCGTGACCGGTCCGTGACCCGGAACAATAACGTCGGCGTCAAGGGAAAGAATTAGGTCACAAGCCCGCTGCCAGTTGGCAATCGGACCGTCCCAGATTACCGGGTGGCCACCATTGAAAATTATGTCGCCAGTAAAGACCAGCCGATCGCTCGGTAGATAAGTCAGGATATCACCCCGGGTATGTGCCGGGCCAACATTGTAGAGCTCGATATCCCGATCGCCGCACGTCAAGCTCATCCGATCATCGAATGTGATTGTTGGCGGCGTCAGATGGATCCCGGAAAAGTCGAACGACGAGAAACAGTGTTCTAGAAATTCACCAAGAACACCGAGATTTCTTGAATTTTCCATCATTTCTTCTAGCCGGCTCGGCAGAAAATGGGCGAACTCCTCAGCGCAACCTGACGAGGCAATGATCTCGGCACCCTTAACCAGTTGGTTACCCCAAGTATGATCAGCATTAGCGTGCGTGTTTATAAGCCGACCTATCTTTTTTGCTGCTGGTACCGCATCGCGCATGGTAACCAACATGTCGCGAGTTAGTGGCAGGTCGAACAGTGTATCGATGAGAACCGTCTCCTCGCCATCAACAATCAATCCAGTATTAGACCAACCCCAACCGCCGTCTGGCAGCAAATAGGCATAGAGCCCGTTACCGACCTCATGCAGCCCTTTAGTGTATTGCCATTTACTCATCACTTGTGTCCGGTCATGCCGTTTTGCTCATGAAAAATATAGTCGAGGGTCGCGCTATGCAAAAAGGTCGGAACTAAAACCACGCTGCGCTCCTCTAGGTGTCGATGAAATTGGCTGCCCTAAGAAACAGGGTACGATTAACTCCGTCTGAGTGCAGAAAGGCCGCCGCGTCGCGTACCAGCTTCTCCACCCCAGCCTCTTTCATGTAGCCGTGTCCACCGTGAATCTCGAGGGTCCAGGTCGCAATCTTCCAAGCTGCCTGCGACGCCATCGCCTTGGGCAGAGAACCCAACGTCATGTCCCAGCCCTCATCCCGATGATCCGCTAGCCAAGCCGCCCGATGAATGTAGGCACGCGATGCATCGATGAGCATCTTCATCTCGGCGATCTGGGCCCGTATACCGTCGTGCTCGATGAGCCGCTTACCGCCCTGGACCCGCGTCTGCGACCAATCAAGGGACTTCTCATAACAGGCAACTGCGACCCCAAGTATGCTAGCGCCGGCGAATATATTGCTCGAAGGCCCAAATGCTCGCCGAATAGCCTGTCCCCCATGGGGTTCTCCCACGACGTTCTCGTCGGGAATAAAGCAGTCCGTAAAAAGTAACTCTGAGTTATTAGCGAGCCGTTCCCCCATTTTGTCATGCACCCGCCCGATGGTGAACCCGGGGTGGCCGCGTTCTAGTAAGAAGCAGGTTGCCCCGTCCACCAGCGACTTTTCAGGGTCAGTCTGCATATAGACGAGAAAAAAACGCGACTGATTAGAGTTGGAGATGTAGTGCTTCATCCCGTTAGCAATCCAACCACCTTCGGTTTTTTCTGCACGTGTCGTGTAGGGCACCGGGTAACCGATTATTCCATTCGACCCGTTCGCGGGCTCGGTACCACAGATACTGACTATAGCGCGCGGATCATCGCGGAACGGAATCAGGGTGCGCTCCCTCTGCTCCTCGTTAAGCACCCTCTCCATGTGCTTGGCTATCTTCAAGGTCTGGGCCAAGACAACAGAAATCCCCAGATCACCGCGAGCAAGTTCCTCAATCACCATCGCGGTCGTTAGCGTATCCGTTTCCATGCCACCGTATTCTTCCTTTAGGGTCATGGTTCGTAGGCCCATTCGGTCAGCCGCTTCGACAATCTCCGGCGAATAGCAGTCCACGGGATCGACCTGCGCATCGAGTTCGGCCGCACGCGGCGTTACCTCTTCCGACACGAACCGGCGAACCGAATCAAGGATTGCACGCTGTTCCTCGGTCTGAATGAAAATTTCGTCCATTGTCTGCCCCCTCAAAAGATTGAGTATCGATAACCATGTTTCTTTCTAACTTTGTACCGCAGGGCTGTTGCCGCGGACCGACGATGCAACAAGCGACACCCCTCTGCATTCCTTGACCTAAGCCGAACCTGCCAGCAGATTTCGTCCCCCTATGAGGAAAGAAAACGTCGTATCGCGGCGAACCAGCTCGCGACCAGACCCCTAAACCTAGTCAAGCAACGTTTTTGTAGCCCCTACTGCTTCACCACCTTGTTCTTTAATACGCCTATACCCGTCACCTCGAGTTCGATAACGTCACCCGCAGCGAGATATTTATCGTGCTCCAGACCGCAACCCCAGCCTATGGTGCCCGAGGCAAAAAATTCTCCTGGGTAAACGGTCTCGGCACGCGATGTGTGAGCGATACAGTCTTCAAATTTATGGTACATTTCACTGGAACTTCCTCGTGAGCGCTCTTCACCGTTGATTCTCACGATCAGCTCAGCATCGTAGGGGTCGAACGCATCCGCAGTTACAATGCATGGTCCGATTATGTTACCGGTGTCAAAGTCTTTTCCTTTGCCTGGCCCAAACCCGGCCGGCATCTCGTAGGCTTGGGTATCACGGGCAGAAATGTCATTGAAAATCGAATAGCCGAAGATCATATCGGACGCATCTTTAGGATCTACGTCTTTGCCGCCTTTGCCTAGCCAACAGCCGAACTCCATCTCGTAGTCAAGCATCTCAGAGAAATGCGGCCAGACAATATCCGCGCCCGTACCAGTAACGCCGAGACGGCTAGGTTTGTAGAACAGAGGCTGATCGTACCAAATCTGCGGGATCGCGAAGGCGCCCTCCGCTTCGAAACGCTTGAGCGCCTCCTCAGGGTCAGGCTCAGCCTCCGCCTTTTTCTGACGTAACATACCAAATGCGTTCAGTAAGTGTTTCTCAAAGCATAGAAAGTCACGAATTTGAGGGGGCTGCGGAACCGGTGTTAATAAATCAACATCTTCGAGAACGAACACCGACCCACCGCTGGCCCCGCCACCCGATACCGAAACGATTTCATTCGCCCGCTCCACGGCCGTATCACCGGCCTGAATCAAGTCCAGCATCGTAGAAAAATAGGGTTGATTGTCCGCTGCCGCTAGGTCGACAACACCAGTTTCGTCTTGTGTCAACGCTCCGACTTTTTGAGCGCCTCCGCCGAGAGTGAACGTCACAAGTTTCATTGTTGTTTCCTCCCAACCGATCTTATCGGTCGCATTGGTTTCTATTCCGCCGCCGCCAAATCCGCACGACGATTTCCTTCCGGCACCTTATGAAAGGTGCCATCCTTCATAATCGCCCGGAATCGACCGGGCTCCTGCAGTATCGAAATGTCTGAGGTAGGGTCACCATCAACCAGTAAAAGATCCGCCAGAGAACCCGCCGTAACTAATCCCACCGGTTCGTTCATGAGTTCTCCCCCTGCCTGGGTCGCGGCCTGAATAGCTTCCAAAGTTGAGAATCCGAACAATTCCACAAACATCGCCAGGTCACGGGCATTGCGGCCATGTGGGTTCCACTTAAAACCATAGTCCCCGCCCGGCAGCACTCGAATGCCGCGCTTCCGAAGGTCCGCCATAGTCCGACTTACCGTCTCGATCTCCCTCTCGGCTCGCGCCCGGGTAAAATCATCAGTCGTGACCCCGTATTTCGCACCCTCGGTTAAGCGTCCGTAGGGGAGACCCATGGCGGGCGCTACGAACACTCGGTGCCGTTCTGCCTCCAGCATGTCCTTGGCTTCATCATCAGCCAGGGTCGCGTGGTAGATGATCTGAACACCGTTGCGGACGCAGATTTTTACGGCCTCAGCCGACCGCGCATGGGCTGCGACCATGCGACCCCGCTGACGCGCCACCGCGCATACAGCAGCAACCTCGTCCTCCGACATGGCAGTGTCTTCAGCAAGCGGGTCGGGCCCTGTCCCCTGCGCCGACGGAACAATTTTGAATGTGTCTACACCCGCCCGTGCCGCTGCACGGCAGGCTTTACGGAACGCCTCGGGACCATCTAGAACCAGCGAATAGGCATCGTCCTGGCCAATATCGCCGAAACCTCCAGTCACCGTCATCTGCCTAGTCGCCGCCTTCAGCCTAGGCCCCGGAATGTCGCCAGCATTGATCGCATCGCGCAGCGCAACCTCCAGATTGTCGCGCGCCGAGCTACCACTAAACATACTAGTGAAGCCGTGATCGAGCATCTTTCGTGCATTCTTAGCCGCCTCGAGTACATGCCTCTCCGCCGACAGAGAATTGATATCACCCAGCGTTGCCGCATCTAGGAAACTCAAATGTGCATGAGCATCTATTAGCCCAGGCATTAGTGTCGCTCCGCCACCGTCCACGATAGCTGCTTCACCACAATCTCCAATGTCACCGCGCACTACTTCAGCAATTCGATCACCACGGATTAGAACGGCCCCGTCGAACGGTTTTGCGCCAGTCCCATCTATTACAGAGACATTCGTGAACACTGTCTCGCCCATACGTCGTATTCCCCTTGGTGAAGCCCCTCATTGAACGTCCCGGCGCGAGACACTGTCAACCATGGGCAACCTCGAATAGTACTGCTATTTAGGGATATGAGTATCACGCACGCATACAGTGGGATTTGGCCGGTTGCCCCCACGCCCTTCCTAGAGAACGGCGAGATCGATCTCGCGGGCATGACCCGAGTCCTCGACTGTTTAATTGATCAGGGCGTCGACGGTATCTGCATTTTGGCAAATTTTTCCGAGCAATTCCTACTATCCGATGATGAACGCAATCGGTTGACCCGCCTGTCCCTGGAACACGTCTCCGGGCGTGTGCCCGTAATCGTTACCGCTAGCCACTTTGCCACCGACATCGTGGTCGCGAGGGCGCATCAGGCGGCAGAGCTCGGCGCGGCCATGATAATGCTGATGCCGCCCTATCACGGTGCGACCCTGCGCGCCACGCAAAAGCAGATAGTCGACCAGTTCACTGCAGCTGGCGATGCCGGCATCCCGATTATGGTGCAGGACGCGCCGCTTTCAGGCACAGATCTACCCATCAAACTACTGGTGCAGATGGCGCGTGAGATCGAAGCTGTCAAATGCTTTAAGATCGAATGTCCCCAGGCGGCCAATAAACTGCGTGCACTGATCGCCGCGGGCGGCAAGGCAATCGAGGGGCCGTTTGATGGCGAGGAGGGAATCACACTCCTTGCAGATCTCGATGCCGGCGCTACGGGCTGCATGACCTCCGCGCTAATCCCAGATCTGATCCGTCCGGCAATCGTAAGCTACCTTGCAGGCGATCGGGATACCGCCAAATCCATATACGAGCGCACGCTGCCGCTGATCAATCATGAAAATCGACTGTGCGGGTTCCGCGCGGCCAAGGTAATTATGAAGGAAGGTGGCGTGATCCAGTCTGATTTTTGCCGCCACCCGATCGCACCATTACCGCCGGAGATCCGAACCACACTTCTAACTCTGACCGCCGCTCTAGACCCGATAGCCCTGCGCTGGGGAAAATAAATTAACTAGATGAAAACTCGGCTAGGCACCGCGAATTCTGGACTTGGCCGAAACGGACTTGTACGCTTCATATTCGAGTAATAAGCGGTCATGACGACTAAGGATGGCAAACTTCCCACACACACAAACACGTGTGGGTCTGCATCAATCGCGTTGTACTACTAGACAGTAGGAGGCCGTCCGATCCAATATCGGGTCATCAAAAAAATGATTTCGACCTCAGGGGGAAACCATGGCGAAACAGACCAAAGTCATAATCTCATGCGCGGTCACCGGCGCAATCCACACGCCGACAATGTCGGAAAATCTGCCGATCACACCCGATGAGATCGCACAAAGCTCGATCGAAGCTGCCGAGGCCGGCGCATCAATAATACATCTTCATGCCCGCGATCCCGAGAACGGCAAGCCGACACCAGATCCCGATGTGTTTATGGAGTTTCTGCCACGCATCAAGCAGAACACCGAGGCGGTCGTAAACATCACTACCGGCGGCGGTCTCGGGATGACCGTAGACGAGCGCATCGCAGCGGCTGTTCGCGCGGAGCCAGAGGTAACGTCGTTTAATATGGGGTCAATGAACTTTGGTATTTTCCCAGCGGCAGACCGTTACGACGAATGGAAGTACGATTGGGAGAAACCCTATCTGGAAATGACCGACGACTTCATCTTTACCAATACTTTTAAGCAGATGGATTATATTATCACCGAGCTTCATGATAAGCGCGGGGTAAAGTTTGAGCACGAGTGCTACGACGTAAGCCATCTCTACAACACGGCCTACTATTACAATCAGGGCCGCCTAAAGGGCCCGATCTTTCTACAGTTTATCTTTGGCATCATGGGAGGCATCGGCGCCGACATTGCGCATCTCATGCATATGAAGGAAACGGCCGATAAGCTGTTTGGCGATGACTATGTCTTCTCGGTGCTGGGGGCCGGTCGGCACCAAATGAACTTCGTTACACAAGCCGCACTATTGGGCGGCAGCGTGCGTGTCGGCCTAGAGGACTCCCTTTATATCGGCAAGGGTAAGATGGCTGAATCGAATGCCCAGCAGGTCGCGAAAATCCGTCGAATTGTTGAGGATCTGTCACTCGAGGTTGCGACGCCGGATGAAGCGCGCGAAATCCTGGATCTTAAAGGCGGCGACATGGTGAAGTTCTAATATCAACTCGGAACACACCGAAACTAAAACAAATAAAAAACTGGCGCGCCATCCGAAGTGGATCCGCGTGACCAATCCGGTAACAGACCCCGGAGGTTCGGGGAGGAGAGAAACATGGCCAATAACCCTATCGACGGTTTTACCCTCACAAAGGAGGACTTCTCGTTCACCGGAGAAGACCTGCAACGTCCGGAATGCATTCTGGCAGAAAAGAATGGTGATCTATGGGCCGCCGACGCCCGTGGCGGCGTCGTACGTATAACGCCCGATGGAAGCCAGGAGATCATAACCCAGTCGCACGACGCCGAGGCATTCAAATCAACTACCGACGAAGCCTCTAAATTCGTAGATGGGACACTCCCAAATGGGTTGGCCTTCGCCAGCAACGGGGACATCCTGATCTCCAATTTCGGAACAGACTGCCTAGAACGAATGACACGTACCGGCGAAACAGAGGTTATGTTCGATACTGTCGACGGCGAGGAAATTGGTAAGGTCAACTTCGTCGCCCGCGACAGCAAAGACCGGATCTGGATCACCGTGTCGACGATGCTTCACGACTGGCCAAAGGCGATTAGTCCAGACATCATCGACGGACGCATACTACTTTACGAAGAAGGCAAGGGAGTACGCATTGTCACCGACGATGTCCATTTTTCCAACGAGTGTAAACTCGACGAGAACGAAGAATGGCTATACGTCGTTCAGACCTGCGGGCGTAATATCGCTCGCTATAAAATAGCCGATGACGGCAGCCTTGGGCCGAAGGAGATCTACGGCCCGAGCGATCATGGCCGCCTGATCGACGGGATCGCTTTTGACAGCTTCGGCAACCTGTGGGGCACACATGTCATGAATGACGGCATCTTCGCCATTAAACCTGACGGAGATCTGCACATTATCTTTGATGACTCCAATCCCGAAGAAGTTGCAAAACTTGACACCGCCTTCCAGAAAAGTGAGGTCACTGCCGACCTGTTACTTGAATGCGGTGGTGACATCGCTAAATGGTGTGCCTCGGTTACATTCGGCGGACCGGACTTGAAGACGGTCTATGTGGGATCACTACGTGCTACCAACATACCCTACTTCACCTCGCCGGTGGCGGGACTGCCCATGGTGCACTGGAACGAATCCTTCTAGCAAACGATCATACTGAATGCGAAATGGCCGGGCTTCGACCCGGCCATTTTTCTTTTTTAATACAGATTCCAAACCGATGGAGGAAACGCTAACCCCAAACGCTAGTATATTTGTTAGCGTCCGGACGCTCCTTTGTCGGTCTGGGTCCGTCGATGCACCCAAGATAGACGAAGCCAAGAAGTTCATCCTGATCCACAAGATCGAACGCTTTACGAACAACACCATCGTGAGCATTGCGACCGGTCAGAACAATTGCACCATACCCCATGGACTGGGCCGCGATAACCAGATGTTCCATAGCCGCCGCCGTTGCAACAATCTGCTCAACTACAGGAACCTTCGGCGCACGGGACGGGTCTACTTTAGCGCAGACCGCAATAATCGTAGGGGCACGCAAGGGACGGCGCCTCTCCTTATCGACTGCACCTGTCGGAGCGACGGGGTCGCGTACTAATAGAGCCTGTGCAAATACTTCACCGAGCTTATAACGCGCATCTCCCTCGATAATATGGAAACGCCATGGCCGGACCATTCCATGATCAGGAGCGCTCATTGCCGCCTCAAGCATACGATCGATATCCGAGCGTTTTGGTGAAACCCCGTCGAACAGGCGCGGTGGCGTCGAACTCCGGCTAATCAACCCGTCAAGGACGGCATTAGATGTCTGTCTGTTCGCATCAGCCATGACTGCTGGTCCTTACTAACGTTCTTCGCATCACTTAAGCGTAACCACAACACATACAAGCCCCCGGAACCTGCGTCCGCAATTTTTTCAATGCCGAGAACTCAGTGAGGCACTGTGAGCGCAAACACGAACAGACAGACAAACA
The DNA here is from genome assembly GCA_002722515.1 of Alphaproteobacteria bacterium. Lineage (GTDB taxonomy): Bacteria > Pseudomonadota > Alphaproteobacteria > UBA6615 > UBA6615 > UBA8079. The sequence continues at coordinate 62,427 of PBMH01000024.1, forward strand.
AACTGCCCTCGTCAATCGACAAAAGTCACATCCACATCCCCGATACCCGCGAACCGGGCGCGCACATCAGATACCTGGCCTAGCAACTTTGGCACTGCCGCGGCGCCCGTAGTCATATAATCGCCGGCCTTGATGCCGACGCCACGGGAGGAGAAATGATTAACGATCCAGGTCAACGACCAGACTTCGTCGCAGCGGGCGGACAGCGGCATTCCCTCGGAAACAATCTCACCATCGAACAGCAGTTCGATATCGAGAGACTTTAGATCACGGGTCTTCCATTCGGGGATATCGGGACCCGCGACAAAACCCATTGCAGCACCATTATCAGCTGCCAAGTGTAGCATCGGCTGATTCAATGGATCGGCGATACGAGGTACCGCCAATTCGATACCGACGATCGCACTGTCTACCGAAGCCAAAACCTCCACGTCTGTGTATTCTCGTTCACGGGCCGGCAAGTCCGCCCCCATTCGAAACCCGACTTCCGCTTCAACCAGAGTGCCCGCGCCAATATCCATCCGCTGCAGCGTTCCGCCACTTAAAACTGTAAACTCTCGAAACATTACGCCGGCCATAGGACCGTCAGGACCCGCTTTTTCTAGCAAGGGAGGATTGGTGAAGCCGGCCTTGTAACCCGACGCATCGAGCCCAATTCTATCAAGCAGGGAAAGCTGAATCTGTAACGCCTCAGCGGCGGTGGAGGGCCAGCATTCATCTGGAAGCGAGATAATTGTAGTGCGGTTCACGAAGGCATCCGCCAACGCAGAAGCAGCTTTAGAAACCTGTGGGTTACTCAAGACCATCTTCGTCCCTCCTTAATAACCTGCGGACCGGTCAACAGTCGAAAGCTGCGGATCACCCACCATATCGCGGCGGATAATTTCTATTACCTGAGGCGCAATAACATCTGCTCGCACACGCCGCGCTGTATGCGGCATGACTGTAATTCCCGGATGCTGCCAGAGCGGACTCTCGGGCGGTAGCGGCTCGGGGTTCGTCGCATCAAGTGTTGCACCAGTCAGTTGGCCGCTATCAAGTGCCGCAATTAAGTCTATGTCCACGAGATGGGATCCACGGGCCAAGTTTATAACCGAAGCCCCCGTCGGCATTAGACTGAATAGCTCCGCATTGAGAATGCCTTCCGTCTCAGAAGTCAGCGGCAACAAGCAGACCAAAATATCTGTCCGCACCAGGAACGCCGGGAGCGTGGCCGGTCCATGAAATATTTCAACCTCGGGATCAACGCCCTCCGATCGCCTCCAGGCCGCAACGTCAAAACCGAGACTGCACAACACACGCGCCGGCGGCCGCGCCAGAGCCCCGAACCCCATGAATCCCACGCGCTGTTCGCGTGGTAACTTCTGCGGGCGGACGCGCCATTCGGCGCGCCGTTGCTGTGCGAGATAGTCTGGCATTTGGCGGTGATGCCGAAGCACGTGTAGGAGCGCATATTCGGTCATCGCGGGATCTCCATCAGGAGGGCCAGTCCGTACAATCGGCACGTTTGGTAGATCTGAGTGCCCTAGGAGATGGTCGAAACCTGCGAACATAGGCATTACCAAACGCAGGTTAGGCAGCCGCGGTAATTCAGCCAAATCAAGAAAACCGGTTAAAAGATAATTAATATCCTCAACCGCCCCCACATCTGGCCACAGCCTTATGTCGAGCGCTGGCATCAGCGCCTTCACGCATTTCCCCCAATACTCCGTCGACCCAGTAACCGGAGGCGTGATTAGCAAAGCCATACCGCGGCCTTAGACATGCGCCGCACGGTACCAGTCCATAATCTGCTCACCCGGCACAATAGCGACGTCGGTGTGCCCCTGGATATAATCGAGGATTTCCTCGAAATATCGAATCCGGTGAGGCGCCCCGGTTAGGTACATGTGCAGGCTGATCGACATCACCCGCGTGGAATGCTCGCTTTCCATGTAAAGTCGATCGAACTGATCCTTCGAACGCTTGAACATCTCGTCGGAGGAATGTTGTTGTAGCGCCATCATCGAGATGTCATTGGTTTCGACCGTGTAGGGCACTGATAACATTGGTCCCTCGCTGGTCTCGATTTCTACTGGCTGATCGTCAAGCACCCAGTCGGCTACATATTCGATCCCGGCCTTGGCTAGACTATCGATAGTGGTGAACGTCTCTGTCATGCCCGGGCTTTCCCAGCCTCTAACCTTTTTTCCCGAAAACTTTTCGATTGCGGCACAGGCACGATCAATCTGCTCCTGTTGATCATCATGCTTGTGCATCGGACCCTGCAGGTACCCATGCCCCATGAACTCCCAGTCGAGCTCCAACGCAGCCTCTACAACGCGCGGATAGGTCTCGCAGACTCTGCCGTTTACCGCCATGGTCGGGACAATTCCCCGATCGCGCAACGCATCACGGATACGCCAGAAACCAACCCGCATACCGTACTCGTGCCAAGCCCAGTTAGGCAGATCCGGCTGCAGCGGGACCCCCATAGGCGGCGGCAGCACCACCCGCGGCATCGGCCTTGATATGTCCCAGTCTTCGACGTTCGCAATAATCCAGACGGCCATTCTCTTGCCGTCGGGCAGCTTCCAGGCCGGGCGATCCACAATCGCGGAGTACGGAAGGCGGTCCTTAAAAATTCTCATAATTCTCCCCATTTCTAATTACCGCAATTATGGTCAATCGGTCCTACAAAAACCAGCAGACGCGAGTTCGGCGTCACTTTAAAAAAACAGACACCCTAGTGTTCGGCATCGGTACTTATGATAGCGTTATCAGGACTATCGAAAACGGTATCAACCGTACAGGGATACGACATGAAACGCAGCACAGACCGAATCCTTACCACCCACACCGGGAGCCTTCCTCGTCCACAAGATGTCGTCGATTTCCTCCTGGCAGAGGAAACAAATCCCGGCGCCGGCGGTGCTGCTATGGAGGCGGCCGTCACACGTGCGGTGGAGGATGTTGTCTCGAAACAGGTCGCGGCCGGCCTCGACGTCATCAACGACGGGGAACAAGGCCGTGCCGACTACACAATTCATGTGAAAGATAGATTGACCGGCTACGATGGCCCCAATCAACCGAAACCTGTTGGTTCTGACGGGGAAGAATTTCCGGAGCTAGCCGAGATGCTAGCTCCTTTCGTAACTCCTCTTTCTCACCGGCCAGCCTGCTCCGGCCCGGTAGCCTGGCAAGATTGGGATGCCGCTCAGGCGGACATTACCCGCGCTGCCAGCGTCGTGGGCACAGC
>PBMH01000025.1 GCA_002722515.1 Alphaproteobacteria bacterium
CAGGCTTCTTCGCCGCAGGCTTCTTCGCCGCAGGTTTTTTCGTCGTTTTCGTAGTCGATTTCGCCATTTCTAGTTCCGTTACCTGCCTACCGGAACGTCGCAAAACCGCTTGAGAATCGCGATTCTACCGCGATTTGAATCGGTTATATCTGTTTCGGCGTAGAATCTAAAAACAAGGGACGGCGACAGCCATCCCTCGAGTGTCCAATATTATAACAGGAAATAAGCTATTTTGGTAGGCGGCAGCCCAATTCGGACGCTGACGCCTAGTCGCCGCTTCCCGGATTGGCACTGAAGTACTTTTCAAACTTCCCTTCTTCGGACTTTAAAGTCTCCGCATCGGGGTCCTCGTCCTTCTTAGCCGTGATGTTAGGCCACTTGCCTTCGGAATATTCCCGGTTCAACTCAAGCCACTTCTCAGCCTCGGGCTCAACATCAGGAATAATGGCCTCGGCCGGACACTCCGGCTCGCACACACCGCAATCAATACATTCATCAGGATGGATCACGAGCATATTTTCACCCTCGTAAAAACAATCGACAGGACAGACTTCCACGCAATCCGTGTATTTGCACTTGATGCAGGCTTCAGTAACAACATACGGCATCTTTGGTATTTCCTTCTTGCCAAACTTCCCGAACAAGGACCTATGAGGCCTCATCCTGCCTCTCAAGAACCCGTTTCCGAGCGTCCCCACTCTCACGATCGCTAACGTAGATTAGGCCCGCGACGCGTCGCAACAAATTTGCTTCATGGTCGTGGATCTGACCATCGGCGCAGACCACTTCCCATAGCATCTCAATCATCCGAATACGTTCCCCGGGAGTGAAAGCATCCTTTACTCGCCGGGCGAACCCGTAAACCTCGACCAGGTCCTCCGTCGCGGCGTCGGCGGCCACCAATAATGCCTCGGTGTCCGCGTTATCTAGCTCGAACCGGTCGCGCAGAAGCCTGCCGATCAGCACCCGTTCACCGTCATTATAGTCATCATCCATCCGGGCTGCCTCGACAAGAAGTGCTGCCGCAGCAAGCTGCAGTTCGTCGGGGCCGTGCTTAGAATCAGCTGTGCCACCAGCTGAAAACATGGATTTCAATCGATCAAGCATTAGTCCTCCTCGGTCGCGTCTCCTTACACGGGTCACAGCGTGCGGACAACCAAGAGCGACGTGAATCACGTCACGACTGATCGGGTTGATCAGCCGTCACGTAGCCGGTCGGTTTCTCTCCTCTCTCGCTTTGTCGGACGCCCCGATCCCGGCTCACGCTGCGCGACGCCGGGCAGCTCCGACTTGCGCGACAACACAGGCGGAGACATATCCTGATACAACAGCGCCGCCTCGGGCGCCGATCCGCGCCGGCCCGTGAGCGCCACAATCCGAATGACCCGGATGTGGGAACCTAGCGAGAATGTCAGGATATCACCAACCCGCACCGACTGGCTCGACTTGTGGACTGGCATCTTGTTCAAACGCACCTTACCCGCTCGGCACACGGCCGTCGCAAGACTGCGAGTCTTGAAAAATCGTGCATACCAAAGCCATTTGTCGAGACGCAGAGATACCGGTGCGAAATCTGAGCGCGCGGAGTGCGACGTGGCTTCAGTCAAGGCCCACGACCCTTGAGCACGGACAGTGCTGCAAAGGGTGAATCGGGATCAAAAGATGATTTTGGCCTACCTGGTTTCGCGTTTCCCTTTTTTTTCATCTGATTACCCCGGTGTTTCGCAGAGGCACGGCGCTTCGGCGCACGGCGCGTAACCTTGATTAAATTATTCTCCTCGCGCACAGCATAGCCGAAACTCCGAATCATTCGAGCAAACACGTCGACCGTCACATCGATCCGTGAAAGAAGATCCGAGCTAACCGTGAACTCCCCGGCCTTGGTCCCACGCCGGATGGCCGCCATCAGGCGCTCGAGTTCATCTGCACGCACTGCCACCGGGCCCGCCGGGCAAAACCCAAGCGCCAGATACCAGCCATCATCTACCAGTTCGCTACGCGACACAGCCGTGGCGCCACCGTCCGGCAGCGCAGAGGCTGACACTGCATCGCTAGTCCAGATGCAGTATAGCATCGCCTTAAGTTCCATGACCCGGCCCTTGAGCAGGGCCGCCAGATAGGCAGACGTGATGCCAATCCGAACGCCGGCCTTCGCCAGTAACTTGCGTTCGTCATCGGTGAGATAGTTAGCCGGGTCATCGCCCTTGACCCGCGGAGCGCAGCCCAACCCCTCGCTCAGCCGAAACGCAAGCCCGCGAGCCGGACCAGAGAATTTTGCTTGTCCAAGCGCGAACAGCGGCGAAAGTTCAGCTCTCAGGATTGTCTCAAGCCATTCCTGCAACCGTAGTCGAACGCGCTCGCGCAGCGGCGCATCAAGTAGGTCACTGGGCAGAACCTCGACTAACGGGTGTAGAATGTCAGTCCCGGCAAGCAGCCGGGCGACCGGAGCGCCTTGCCAAACGATCTGAGCCGCTTTCCGATCCAGTGTGAAGGCCCCGTCATTGGATCCAGAAAACTCTGCGATCCGGGCACCGGTTGCCTCGCGAATAGCCCGATTGGCTGCCGCCATCAGGCGCGAGCTTGCCGCAACCTCGTCGTCCACTGGGACGAAGCGAAAACCGTCAAACCGGCCCACCTCTTCTCCCTCAACAGTGACCATTCCGTCGGTCGACAATCCTGCCAATACCTTGTCTTTCTCCCGCAGACCCCGGGAAATTACCGATGCCTTTCGGTCGACAAACCGCCGCGTCAAACTTTCATGGAGTGCATCGGACAGTTTGTCTTCAAGGGACCTAGCCCTGCCCTGCACCTCGTCTGGATCGTCGATCCAGGAACGCCGATGGGACAAATAAGACCAAGTTCGTACGCCCGAGATTCGCGCCATCAACGTATCAATATCACCATCGACACGATCAAACTGCCCCATCGAACGTTCAATCCAGTCCGCCGGGATACGGCCTGCATCGGCCATCAAAAACCGATAGGTGCGTGCGACGAGGCGGGGATGATTACCCGACAGATCGCCGCTAAAGTCGGGAATCTGACAAACGTCCCACAAGATACGTACCGCCTCAGGATTCGTTGCCATCGCCTTGATGTCGTCATGCTCGCGCACCGCCAGCAGCGCGTTATAATCATCTGTCGGCGGTGCCCGGCGCAGCACCTGCTCGGGTGGTGGGGCATCGAGACTGCGTTTGAGTGCATCCACAGAACCAAAGTCTAGGTTATTGTTGCGCCAGAAAATATTCAACACGGGATCGAATTCGTGCGCCTCAACGGCGGTGACAAGATCTGGTTCGAAGGGATCAAGGCCGGCCGTCGGACCGAAGGTTCCGTCCTCCGTGTATCGGCCCGCACGACCGGCAATTTGTCCGACCTCGCTGGGAGACAGGTGACGAAACCCATGGCCGTCGAACTTAGTCATCGCCGAAAATCCAACATGGGTGATGCCCATGTTGAGGCCCATGCCAATGGCATCCGTCGCAACCAGATAATCAACCTCACCCGCCTCGTACATCTCCACCTGGGCGTTTCTAGTCCGCGGGCTTAGCGCTCCCAACACGATCGCCGCACCCCCCCGTTGGCGGCGCAGCAACTCGGCTAACGCATAGACATTCGCGGCTGAGAAGGCGACAACTGCACTACGCGGCGGCAAACGCGTAAGCTTACGAAAGCCGCAGTATTCGAGATTCGAAAATCGTTCACGACGTTCGATTTGCACATCAGGAATCAGCCGTCGAATGATAGGCGCAATGGTTTCTGCGCCCAGAAGCATTGTCTCCTCGCGGCCGCGCGCGCGCAGCAACCGATCAGTAAAGACGTGGCCACGCTCGGGATCGGCGCAGAGTTGAATTTCGTCGATCGCCAAAAAATCCACCGAGCGATCCTGCGGCATAGCCTCTACCGTGCATAAAAAGTAGCTTGGGTTTGCTGGAACAATGCGTTCTTCACCAGTAATCAGAGCCACTGATCCGACTCCCTTGAGCCGGACCACCCGGTCGTAATTCTCGCGCGCCAGCAAACGCAGTGGAAACCCAATCATCCCGCTCGCATGGCCGAGCATGCGGTCGATGGCGAGATAGGTTTTGCCAGTATTGGTGGGCCCGAGAACGGCTTTAACGAGACGCTGGCGGTGAACTAACATGACCCAAGCATCGCCACTACAGCAATCGATTGCAACCGAGCAGACAACCTGAGCGGGATAGAACTAACTTTGACCAATCACGCGCAACGACGTCACCATCCAAATCACCCGACACCAAAGCGGCTATCGTCAGAAATAACATCGTTATCAATTGCAAGCGCGATGGATACTCGATGGGCGGCGAGCGACTGATATCAATCGATGTTTTGTAACTAAAAGGTCGTGCGCATCACCTCTATAAACCTCTTTGCGGGGCCGGTCCTTTGCCCCATGAAAGACGCGCATAACAGCGCTATGCTGGGAACAGAAATATGGTTTCCTTGCCCGCACCCCTCAAATCGACTAACGGTGACGACCCATCAGGCGGCATCCAGCATGTTACGCAGCACATACTGAAGAATGCCACCGTGGCGATAATACTCCACCTCATCTAGCGTATCGATCCGACACAGCAGTTCGACCTCACGGGTAGTGCTGTTCTCATAGGTAATCGTGCAACCAAGTGTCGTGCGCGGCTCAAGACCGTTGGCGACGCCGACGATATTGAACACCTCACGGCCCGTTAGTTCCAAGGTCTGACGGTTCGTGCCCTCGGGGAACTGCAGTGGCAGAACGCCCATGCCAACCAAATTCGAACGATGAATACGCTCAAAACTCTCAACTATCACAGCCTTCACACCCAAAAGTCGTGTGCCTTTGGCCGCCCAGTCGCGCGAGGATCCGGTACCATATTCGCGACCACCGATGACAACCAGCGGCACTTTCTCATCCTGGTAACGAATAGCGGCGTCATATATCGACATCTGTTCACCCGACGGATAGTGAATTGTCTCACCACCCTCGGTACCCGGGGCCATCTCGTTGCGGATTCGGATGTTAGCGAAAGTGCCCCGCATCATGACCTCGTGATTGCCGCGCCGAGAGCCGAAGGAGTTAAAGTCGATTGGTCGCACTTGGTGCATCTTCAGATAGTCGCCCGCAGGCCCGTCTTCCTTGATCGAACCGGCCGGCGAAATATGGTCGGTTGTCACGCTGTCGGCGAGAATGGCCAGCGGCCGCGCGCCGATCACGTCGGACATCTCACCCGGCTCGGGCGCAATGTCCTCAAAGAAGCTGGGATGGCGAACATAGGTCGAGCCGTCATTCCACTCATAGGTTAGGCCCGTCGAGGTTTTTATTTTCTGCCATGCGGTGTCACCCGCAAAGACATTGTCGTAGCGCTTGCGAAACATCTCGGCAGTTAGGACGTTATCGAGAATTTCCTGCACCTCGACATTACTCGGCCAGATATCCTTGAGGAAAACGTCATTACCGTCGGGGTCCTGACTTATCGGATCATTGTAGATATCGACGACCATCGAGCCAGCGAGCGCATAGGCAACCACCAGCGGCGGCGAAGCCAGATAGTTAAGCTTGGTGAGCGGATGCACCCGGCCCTCGAAGTTCCGGTTTCCCGATAGGACCGCGCCCACGCCGATGTCACCGTTGACAATTGCCTCGTGTATCTCCGGTTTCAGCGGACCAGAGTTGCCAATACAGGTGGTACAGCCGTAGCCGACCAGATCGAAGCCAACCTCATCGAGATAGGGTTGTAGGCCCGCAGCCTCTAGATAATCGGTAACCACCTGGCTGCCCGGCGCAAAAGACGTCTTCACCCATGGCTTGCGTTCGAGGCCGCGCTCGCGCGCCTTTTTCGCGACCAGACCAGCAGCGACCAGTACCGATGGATTTGAGGTATTGGTGCAGCTCGTGATGGCAGCGATCACTACATCCGCCGGCGAAATATCGAAGTCCGAACCTTCGACCGAGGTAGCCGTGCCCGCGCCCATGTCCTCTAGGGCCGTTTTGGCAGAAGACACCATGTCGGACAGGGCCACGCGATCCTGCGGACGCTTCGGGCCCGCGAGTGAAGGCTCGACAGTTGAAAGGTCGAGTGAGAGCGTATCAGTAAAGACCGGATCCCATTCACCTTTTATGCACCACATGCCCTGTGCCTTAGCATAGGCCTCAACCAGCGCAACGCGCTCGTCACTCCGTCCAGTGAAACGCATGTAACGCAGCGTCTCCTCGTCGATCGGAAAAATACCGCAGGTTGCACCATATTCCGGCGCCATATTCGAGATCGTCGCGCGATCGGCTAAGGTAAGATTGTCGAGACCTTCACCATAGAATTCAACAAACTTGCTAACCACTCCCTTGGCACGAAGCATCTGGGTCACCGTCAGCACCAGGTCGGTGGCGGTCATGCCCTCCCTGAGCTCTCCGTCGAGGCGGAACCCAATCACCTCGGGCACCACCATTGAAATTGGTTGCCCAAGCATCGCTGCCTCGGCCTCAATGCCGCCCACACCCCAGCCCAAAACACCAAGGCCATTGACCATCGTAGTGTGACTGTCGGTACCAACCAGCGTGTCGGGATAGGTAATGGTCCTGCCATCTTCTTCGGCGGTCCAGACCGTCTGAGCTAAATATTCCAGGTTGACCTGATGGCAAATGCCTGTGCCCGGCGGAACGACACGGAAATTATCGAACGCGCCCTGCCCCCAGCGCAGAAACTCGTAGCGCTCGCCATTGCGCTCAAACTCAAGTTCAACATTTTTACCGAATGAATCTTCGTCGCCGAAATGATCGACCATCACCGAATGGTCAATTACCAGGTCAACTGGCGAGAGTGGATTGATAAGTCGTGGGTCGGCGTCAAGTTCATCCACCGCATCACGCATCGCCGCAAGATCGACGACGGCAGGCACACCAGTGAAGTCTTGCATCAGGACGCGCGCGGGCCGATACGCGATCTCGCGCGACGATCGCTGCTCTTTCAGCCAGTCGACAAGCGCTTGGGCATCGTCGGTCGAGACAGTACGGCCGTCCTCGTAACGGAGCATGTTTTCCAGCAACACCTTCAAGGAATAAGGGAGGCGCGATACGTCGCCGAGTTTCTCCGACGCTGCTTCGAGGCTAAAATAGTCATAGCTCTGGCCCGCAACTTCGAGGGTGCGGCGGGTCTTCAGGCTGTCCTGGCCAGTAACGCTCATGGACATTCTCTCCTTCCCGTAAACGGTATCCATCTGGTGATCCGGAAGCTGGCGTGCGGGTGGAGACCCAGACCACACCAATTCGAGCGGTTATAGGTCAAACACCTGGTGTGTCCAAGCTTCAGCGTATCAAAAAACTTTTTTAATCCGCCTAAGAGGAAGCGACCTTAGAAATATAGCTCCTGAGAGAATGTGCTGCGCCACCAACATCTGAGAGTTGCGCAGAGGATATCCAAGCCTGCTGCGCAACGTCAGCCTGTTTTATTTGGTGCTAATAGTGTCAACGGAGAGGTAACAAAAAACACATTTCCGCCCCATTACAAACCACCTCTCGCCAATCTGAGCCCTCATATTAAAGCCTGACCAAGAGCATCCTCTTTAAAAAGCTTTTGGTCAGCCTCCGAAACATCAGCCTGATCCCATGCGGGTCAGCGCTGATCCAGGCCCCTAAAGGCCGCCGGCCCCCCCAACCGGCGGCCTTTTTGTGTCACATAGAACAGTGTCTCCGGCTCCACCCTATAAACGATATCCTGCTGGTCAGGAAAACCCAGCACATCAAATTTCCACTATTCATCGGCCATCAGCCCATTGCGTAGCCACAATACGTAATTAAGTCTCGCTCCCGACGTACGAAAACATGATCGGCAGACGCCCAACACTTTGCTAAATTCGTGCTATCCCCGCCGTCGAGGGAACCAACTTGACGACGAGCAGACGAGGACACGTGCAAGGTCTCATCACACATAAGCTTAGCTGCATCCGCGGTGAACAGTCCGTCTTCACTGGACTCGATATAGCGGTGAACCCGGGGCGCGCATTGCTACTTTCGGGACCCAATGGCAGTGGCAAGTCCAGCCTTCTGAGGATACTCGCTGGACTCCTGCCACCCGCAACCGGGCGTATCGACTGGGAGGGAACGAATATCGCAGCCGACCAAGACGCACACCGTGCGCGTGTCGCCTATATCGGCCATGAAGACCCGTTAAAGCCGAACTTGACCGTTATGGAAAACCTCTCCTTTTGGGCCCGCATGTACGGTTTCGATCCCAACATTGAACCCGCCCTCTTCCAGTTTTCCATCGAATCCCTGGCTGGGGTGCCAGTGAAATATCTTTCGGCTGGTCAACGCCGCCGTACGACACTTGCCCGTCTCGCGCTCGGCCAGAATTCAGAGGCAGGACCGGCCTTGTGGCTGCTCGACGAACCAGGGGCGGGCCTCGACCGGGGGGCGGTGGCGATGCTCGCCAACACTATCCTGGCGCATCTCTCGAACGAGGGCGTGGCAATAGTCTCAACTCATGGCGACCGACTCGACGAGTTACTCGCGGAGCATGCCGATTCATTCGACATGCGCAAGCTTTCGACATGATTGGGATTGCCCTCCTCGTCCGACGCGACCTCCGACTCGCCTTCCGCGGCAGCACCGACGCAATGATGAGTGTGATCTTCTTCATCCTAGCGGTGATCCTGTTTCCATTCGGGGTGGGCTCAGATATCAAGATTCTGCCGCATATCGGGGGCGGCATCATCTGGGTAGTTGCGCTACTGGCGGCATTACTTTCGTTAGATCGCATGTTTGCAGCAGACCATGATGATGGCAGCCTCGATCTACTTTACCTGTCTCCGGTCTCGCTCGGGCAGCTCGCGCTGGCCAAGGCTTTAACTCACTGGCTAACGAGCGGCGTACCACTGCTGTTCGCCGCGCCTATCCTGGCCCTGTTTTACAATCTGCCCGAGGCAGCTCTCCTGCCGCTTCTGTATACAATGCTACTGGGAACACCGACCCTCAGTCTGGTCGGGGGAATCGGGGCTGCAATCACGCTGGGGGCTCGTCGCGGCGGCGTCCTGCTGGCTCTGCTGCTGCTACCACTCTATATTCCCGTGCTTATCTTTGGCGCCAGCGCGTTGGATGGTGCCATTGCAGGACGCGACATCGGACCCCAATTCATGATTCTAGGCGGATTTCTTCTCGCCGCACTCGCCCTCGCCCCATGGGCAACAGCGGCTGCGCTGCGCTACGCGATCGACTAAACTGCGCCCAATCAAAGAACGGATGTGACTTTGCTTCATCGCTTTGCAAGCCCAGCTCGTTTCTCCCGGATCGCCACCCGGGTCCTGCCTTGGTCAGTGGCTCTAACCGGACTTCTATTCGTTGCCGGTATTTACTTCGCTTTGTTCGCATCACCCGCCGACTATCAGCAGGGTGAGACCGTGCGCATTATGTACGTGCATGTCCCCTCGGCCTGGATGGCCATAGCCTGCTATATCTTCATCGCCGCAATGAGCGCAATCTCGCTGATCTGGAAGCATCCGCTAGCGGACGTTGCCGCGCGGGCTGCAGCCCCACTCGGGGCCGCCTTCACGTTAATTGTACTAATCACCGGCAGCCTATGGGGTAAACCCACCTGGGGCACCTGGTGGGTCTGGGATGCGCGGCTGACTTCGGTGCTGATCATGTTCTTTCTCTATCTCGGCCACATCGCACTAACGCACGCCTTCGACAACCCCCAGCGCGGCGCCAAGGCCGCCGCAATGCTGGCCTTAGTTGGGTTCATCAATATTCCAATCATCAAGTTCTCAGTTGACTGGTGGAACACGCTGCATCAACCCGCCAGCCTGACCCGTCTCGACAGGCCAGCAATCGACCCAGGCATGCTGACGCCATTGCTACTGATGGGGCTCGCCTTCATGGCTTATTTTGTCACGATGCTGCTAATCCGCATGCGGGCAGACCTCAATGCCGCCCGAGCTCGGGCCCGGCAGTTGTCTGCCGCCGAATAATTACGTTTGCGTGTATAGATAAGTGGTAGGCAAAGTTAATCGAGATCGTGTTTCTCTCGGCGAGACAGCAAGCTCAATTAGGGCACTTTCATTGTTTTAAGAAACCGAGACCCGTATCGTGAAACCTCTGATTGTTCCGGCCCTACTCTCCGTTCTGACCGTTGCCGCACCGAGTGTCGTCCTCGCGCAGGATCTCGCAGCAGGCAAAAAAGTGTTCCGCCGCTGCAACGCTTGCCACACCCTCGAAGAAGGCGGCACAAACAAAGTAGGCCCCAATCTCTGGAACATCTTCGGTAGCACCGCCGGCACCCGCACTAATGGCTTCAAGTATTCCAAAGCGCTGAAATCATCCGGGATTATCTGGGACGACTCAACGATGTCGGCCTATCTTGAGAATCCTCGCGGGACGGTGCCAAAGACACGCATGAGCTTCATCGGCCTAAAGAAGGCCGATCAACGTGATGCCGTAATCAACTATCTGAGGAGTGCGACCCGCTAGACCATGTGACGAAACGACACCGCGCGCCCTAGCCTTGCCGGTCGGTCGTTCCCATATAAATGGCAACGTGGCGCGATTTGGTTAAACTAAACTCCGACGTTAAACCTAGCCGGCTTAAGTTAACCGATTTTTATATCCCGCACCTCGCCGCGCGTTTGACCATGATGGTTCCGGAAACGTGGAAGACCTTGCAGAATTCTTAAATATGGGCGGTCATGCTGCATTCGTCTGGCCCGCACTGGGAACAGCCGCAGCGATCCTGTCGATCATGGCAATCTCCAGCGTCCAGCGACTGCGCCGGAGCGAAATAATCCTGCGCACATCTGAGGCATCCACACCCGCCCGCCACCAGCGGGCCAAGATAGAGCCCGGCACATGAAGCGGAAACACCGACGTCTCCTCTTCGTCGTGGTCTCACTAGGGTTACTGGGTTCGGCCGCCGCGCTAATCCTGAACACGGTCGAGGACAGCCTCATCTTCTTTTACACACCCTCCGATCTGGCTGCACGTCCGGCTGCACCGGACAACCGGTTCCGCCTAGGTGGTCTAGTCGAGAAGGGTAGCGTTCGCAGCAAGGGCAAAACCACATTCTTTAACGTCACAGACATGAACAGAACAATCTCGGTAATCTATACAGGTGTCCTGCCAGACCTATTCCGCGAAGGACAAGGTGTAGTCGCCGAGGGAACACTCGACCCGGATGGTCGCTTCACGGCCAGCCAGATTCTAGCCAAGCATGATGAAACCTACATGCCTAAAGAGGTCGCCGACGCCCTGAGCAAGAAGGGTCGATGGCGTGAGGGGAAATCCGGGAAATGATTGCAGAGATCGGCCAGTATGTTCTGATCATTGCACTTGTACTTGCGGCCATTCAATCGGTCGTACCACTTTGGGGTGCGGCGCGTGACGAAGCTAGATTGATGGTAGTCGGCGACCGATCGGCGATCGCCCAGGCGGTCGCCCTGCTTATCGCATTCGCAGCGCTAACACATGGTTTCATCACGTCGGATTTTTCGCTAACAGTAGTGTTTCAGAATAGCCACTCCCTAAAGCCGATGCTCTACAAGGTGAGTGGGGTGTGGGGAAACCATGAAGGTTCAATGCTGCTCTGGGTTCTGGTTCTGGCGCTTTTCAGTGCCACCGTCGCGATCTTTGGACAGAACCTGCCCCCAACGCTGAAGGCCAGGGTCCTCGCAATTCAAGCGATGATTGGTTTTGCCTTCCTCGCCTTCATTATTTTCACGTCGAACCCTTTCGCGCGGCTTAGTCCGGTACCACTTGACGGCACCGGCCTCAACCCGTTGCTGCAGGATCCCGGTCTCGCCTTCCACCCGCCGCTGCTCTATCTTGGCTATGTCGGCTTCTCTATGGCGTTCTCTTTCGCAATCGCCGCCCTGGTCGAGGGACGCGTTGATGCGGCATGGGGCCGCTGGGTCCGCCCTTGGACGCTCGCAGCTTGGGCTTTTCTGACCGGCGGCATCGCGTTGGGCAGCTGGTGGGCTTATTACGAACTAGGTTGGGGTGGTTGGTGGTTCTGGGACCCAGTCGAGAACGCTAGCTTTATGCCATGGCTGTTCGGTACTGCGCTGCTACATTCGTCGGCCGTGGTCGAGAAGCGTGATACCCTGAAAAGCTGGACCATCCTTCTCGCTATTCTAACTTTCTCCATGAGCCTTCTGGGAACCTTCTTGGTCCGATCCGGTGTCCTTACCTCCGTACACACCTTCGCAACTGATCCCGAGCGCGGCGTCTTCATACTTGCTATTCTCGCAATTGCCATCGGCGGCGCGCTAATTCTTTTTGCGTTGCGCGCACCCGGCATGAAGGGTGGTGGCCTGTTCGCCCCGGTCAGCCGTGAGGGTGCGCTGGTTGCCAACAACATGCTGCTAACACTCGCCGCGGTTACGGTTCTACTCGGTACTCTTTATCCACTGATACTAGAGGCCCTGTCCGGCGGCCAGTCCCGGGTCTCGGTCGGCCCACCGTTCTTCAACGCCACCTTCAGCCCAATCATGGTACCTCTGGTGCTGCTGGTCGCGCTGGGGCCGTTTCTGGCCTGGAAGCGCGGCAATCTGCGCATGGCATTCGGAAAACTAGTCCCGGCAGCAATCGGCGCATTCCTGGCGATCATTATCACATACCTCATGGTGCCCGGTGGCCCCGCGCTCGCTCCCCTAGCGATGGGCCTCGCCGCATGGCTAGGAATTGGTGCGATTTCCGAGTGGAGCGGCCGTATCAGGCTGTTCAGATCTCACCCGAGAGACGCGCTGCGGCGAATTCACGAACTGCCTCGATCCGCCAGCGGGATGACTATGGCACATCTCGGCCTCGCCGTAATGATCGTTGGAATAACCGGCTCGTCAGCCTGGCGCGCAGAGTTAGTTACCACCCTAGTCCCCGGACAAACCGCCGAGGGCCCGGGCTATGCCGTAACCCTGGAGTCTGTCATCGAGGGCCGCGGCGCCAACTATATTTTTGAACGCGGCACCCTCCTGATTACCGACGGTGGTCGGCCTGTCGCTAAACTGAACACGGAGCGGCGTTTCTTCCCCGTTGCCAACCAAACAACGACCGAGGCCGGTATTCGTACAACCATTTTTGGCGATCTCTACGGCGTAATCGGCGAGCGGGGACGCACGCCTGAAACAGCCGACGCCTGGACCGTAAAATTCTTCGTGAACCCTCTGGTGCCCTGGATCTGGCTCGGGGCCATGTTGATGGCGGTCGGCGGATTCCTGTCCCTGAGCGATCGGCGACATCGCGTCGGCGCGCCGCGCCGCGCAGCAACGGCCTTAACGAAACGGGTTCCGGACTCAGCCGAGTAACACCATGCGCCAACTTATCATCATTCTACCTTTAGCGGTATTCGCGGCCCTGATCGGCCTCATGGCATCACTACTCACGGATGAAGAACGCAATAACAACCTTTCACGCCTGCCCTCGCCGTTAGTTGGCAAGCCGGCGCCAACAATCTCGCTGCCGGCGATCGCAGCCAATGTACCGGGCGGCCTCTCAACCACCGACCTCCAAGGGAAAGTGTCGATAGTCAACGTATTTGCGTCCTGGTGTACACCCTGCCTAGCCGAACACCCATTAATCACGAGGCTCGCGACCGAGGGAGCTCGAGTCTACGGCATCAACCACCGCGACGAGGCCGCCGATGCCATCACCTGGCTGCGGCGCTACGGGAACCCGTATGCCGCTATCGGTTTCGACGCCGACGGCCGCGCGTCACTCGAGTGGGGGGTGACGGGAGTGCCCGAAACATTCATCATCAGTGCCGACGGCATGATTGTATACAAGCTCGCTGGGCCAATCACGCCCGAGGCGCTGGACAGAAAGATTCTTCCGATACTGCGTGAGTTAGAGGGCGGATGAGGCAGACCACAATTTTTTTATTAGCCGCCACGCTGACCTGCCTAATAGACATCACAGTATCTGTGGCAGTGGAGCCTGACGAGGTGCTCGACGACCCGATGATCGAAAACCGGGCCCGTGAAATATCTTCCGAACTGCGTTGCGTCGTTTGCCAGAACCAATCCATCGATGATTCCGACGCGGACATCGCACGTAGCATGCGCCTACTCGTTCGCGAACGTCTGTTAGCCGGCGACAGCGATGATCAAGTAATCGGATATATTGTAGCCCGCTACGGCGATTTCATTCTGCTCCGGCCACCGTTCCAGGCTAACACTCTGGCCCTGTGGCTCACGCCACCTATCATGGCGATAGTGATCGCCGCCGTCGCGTTGCTCTACTGTCGGACCTATCAGAGAAGGCGCATTAAGGACACGAGGCCGCACCGCCTCTCGCTTGCCGACCGCAGAGAGCTTGAGGCGTTGGTGAACCGGTTCGCTGCCGTGAACCTCGCCCCATCACCGCACAACAGTCTAAGCAACGAAATCAAAGAGGGCCTGAACCCGCGCGACCCGGACGCAAACACCGGTGAAGGGAAACCGAACGGCGATGGGACGCCCCGGCCAGCATGACGTTCTGGTTAGCCCTTGCCGCGGTCAACCTTTGTCTAGTCACCTGGATTATCTGGCCACTGTTCCGCTTGAACGATACCGACACGGAGCGTGCCGCGTATGAGGTTACCATCTATTATGATCAGTTGCAGGAACTCGATCGAGATCGCGCGCGTGGACTGATCGACGAAACGCAAGCGGACTCGGCGCGGCGTGAAATAGAGCGCCGGTTGCTTGCGGCAGGCCGCGCCACCGAGCTAAACCGCAAACCAAAGGTCAAAAGTCACCTAGCGCTGACGGCCTTTCTAATCACCTTGGTACCGTTCTGTAGTATAATTCTATATCTTTATCTCGGATCGCCCGGTGTGCCAGATGTCCCCTTCGCCGCGCGCAGCGCACCCCCTCGTGCAACCAACGGAATCATCGCGACCGCGAACGCACAGCTACAAGAGGCAGAGGCACGAACGATCGCAACGCCCGAGGATGCGCAAACCTGGTTCGACCTAGGCCGCCTGCGGCTGGTCGCCAGAGACATTAGCGGCGCCGAAACCGCCCTAGCCCGAGCCCGGGTGCTCGACCCCGCCCGCCCCGAGATCGCCTCGGCCCAAGGCGAAGCGCTAGTCCAGCTCGCCAACGGGCTGGTCACGCCAGCCGCGAGGGCAGCTTTTACGACGGCACTAAAGGGGAATTCTGGCGACCCGCGCGCCCGCTACTTCCTCGCACTGGCCGACTATCAATCCGGTCGCAAACATGAGGCGCTTGACGCCTGGTCAGCGCTCGGCGGGGACACCCCGGTCGATGCGCCATGGCGGCCGACCGTTCTGGCCCGAGTGATCGACACCGCACGCGAGCTTGGCCATGACCCGGCCAACTGGCTACCAACCAAGGTTACGCCGGAGAGCGGCCCACAAGGTTCAAACAGCGACAACATCTCCACGATACAGAATCTAAACGACACGGAAGTCTCGGACCGCTGATAAATGGACAGCTTATTCAACCTCATTCGGCTCAGTATTGCCGTTGCCGCCGCCATTGCTATTATCATCGGTCTCTATCGTGGCCTGCGCTGGCGGTTTCCAAGACTAAGCACGTTCCGCGCTAGGCTAATCATCGGATTGGGTGCAGTTGTACTTATCTCCATCTCAACGAACCGCCTGACGACCAGCGACGCCCAGTGTCTTGCCCATGAGAATACTGTGCTGCTGCGCGGCGAACGTATTATCAATTTTCGCCAAACCGAGATCGAACGACCTGCCCGCACGATAAACTCACCGCAATATACGAATGTTCTGGAATCCTGCACATTTCTGGCCCGGTACTGCCCCCTAGACAGCGCTATCAAGACCAGCATAAGGGCAGACAAACTCTGTGACCTCGCCGCCGCAGGCGCGCCTTTAAACTAGACCCTGGAAGAACCGTGATGTCAGCGCCTGGATCAGGACTATTTCCCGGTAAAGAATGGCTTGCGCTTCTCTGTGAACGCCGTGCGGCCCTCGATATAGTCTTGACTAGCGAAACAAGCAGCCACCTGAGCCTCGCACAGTGCCGTATCGCGATCGGCCGGCGGCTTTAGATTTTCTTGTACGGCGGTTTTCACCGCCCGGATCGTCAATGGTGCGTTACCGGCAATGCGGCTGACATAGTCGTCGCAGAAATCTGTTAGCTCTGCGCGAGGCACAACGCGATTGATTAGCCCCATTGTCTGCGCTTCGTCAGCGTCGAACTGGCGCGCAGTATAGAAAATCTCCATCGCGAAGGACGGACCGACGATCTGCATCAACCTCTCAATCCCCGGCGCGGCATAGCCCAAGCCGAGCTTGGCAGCTGGAACTGCAAAGCGCGAATCGTCCGATGCGACGCGAATGTCGCAGCATAGGGCTATGGCCAGCCCACCGCCAATCGCATAGCCGCCGATACGGGCAATGGTCGGCATCGGTGCCTGGGTCAGGACGTTCTGAAAATCGGCAACAGCCGCTCCATAATCGGCTACGGCATCGACGGTGTCCCGTTCCTCGCCGAACTTCGAGATGTCAGCGCCTGCAACGAAAGCCTTCTCGCCCGCACCCGTCACGACAACGACCCGCACACCCCCGTCACAGAAATCTCGAATTACAGCAGCGCCATCGCGCCACATTTCCAGCGACATCGCGTTATGCCGGTCGGGGTTGTTAAAAGTTAGGTAGCCGACACCTTCTTCACAGCGGCTGAGAATACGGTCAGTGGTCATTCTTTTTCTCCTGGCCGTTTCATCGACCTTTGAATTGAATCACGGCAACGAAAATTCGTACTGCGACGATTGCATCAACCTCAATCAATATAGAGCGGGTGCAATTCTAGAAAGTCTGAAACCCGCGATCCGGGGTAATAGGTTGCCGCAAATGACGGGCGGGCCTGGAAACGCCGGTACCACTCACCCACACGGGGGTAATTAGTCTGCCATATTCCCTCAAGTCCGAGGTCAACCATGCGATCAATCGCTGGAATTACCAGCACATCGGCCAGGGTAAACTGATCCCCTAGCAACCAGGGACCGTGTTTGAGTGCGGCGTGCATGCGCGAACAGGTGTCGTCGAGCTGACCGAGCGCAATATCAACATCCTCGCGGCTAAATCCGGTAGGCTTACCCATGCGCTGAAACATCTCCCTACGCACTTTTCGGACATTCATCTGTTCAGCCTCAAACCGTGCCTGGTCAAGACCTTTGAAACGATAGAGAAACGCTCGATTGAATGAAGGCACGCGAATTGCTGGAACCGTTACCTCCTCGGCAAAATGCATCCACGCCCGCATTCGGGCACGCGC
Source organism: Alphaproteobacteria bacterium (assembly GCA_002722515.1). Taxonomy (GTDB): domain Bacteria; phylum Pseudomonadota; class Alphaproteobacteria; order UBA6615; family UBA6615; genus UBA8079. The sequence continues at coordinate 17,230 of PBMH01000025.1, forward strand.
GACCACATCCTTGGGCGTCAACGCGACACCGGGATATTGTTCATCCAAATACTCACAGATCACACTCGACTCCAGAATCACGTTATTTCCGTCAAGGAGCGTCGGCACAACACCGTTCGGGTTGAGTTTGAGATAGTCCGGCTTGAGTTGATCCTTGTCCCCCAAATTTAGAAGCACGGTCTCGAAGGCCAGCTCCTTCTCAGCCAAGACCACGCGCACCTTCTGGCTGCAAGTAGAGTGATGGGCGTGATACAGTGTGAGGATGTCAGACCTTCCGGGTTCTATAATTTAAGTGCTGGAAAATTACCTATCCACCTGACGCTAGGCGAGCGCTTCAACCAGCAGTTCGTAGGAGCGCACCCGAGCAGCGTGATCCCAAATCGCCGCCACAACCATCAGCTCATCGGCTCCGGTTTCCTTGATCATTGGTGCAAGCGCAGCCCCGATGGTCTCTGGAGTACCGTAAAAGGAACAGCCCAGCATCGCAGAGGCCTGGGCCTTCTCCATGGGCGACCAGAATGTCTCGATGTCGTCGACGGGTGGCGGCAATTGACCCCGTGTGCCGCGAACCATGCGCGTAAACTGCTGTTGCGGAGAGGTGAATAGGCGTCGTGCCTCGTGCTCGGTCTCCGCGATAACGATATTACACCCAACCATTACATAGGGTTCCGCGAGTTGATCGGAGGGTTCAAATTTCTCGCGATAAATCGTGACTGCCTGCGTCAACGCCTGCGGGGCAAAGTGAGAAGCAAACGCATAAGGCAGACCCAGTATGGCTGCAAGCTGAGCCCCATACAGACTTGAGCCAAGTATCCATAATGGCACGTTGGTGTCCTCGCCGGGAATTGCGTGAAGCACCTGCTCCTCTTGTCGCGGACCCAGCAAAGCCCGCAGTTCAACCACGTCCTGCGGAAAATTCTCCGAAGCGCCGGGGCCACGGCGGAATGCCTGCAGGGTGCGCTGATCGGTGCCCGGAGCGCGGCCAAGACCGAGGTCAATGCGACTTGGGAAGAGCGTCGCCAGTGTTCCAAACTGCTCGGCTATCACCATGGGCGAATGATTGGGTAGCATCACGCCACCCGCCCCCACTCGGATAGTCTTCGTGCCCGCCGCGACATGACCGATACATACCGATGTGGCTGCACTAGCTATACCAGCTAGATTGTGATGCTCCGCCAGCCAGAACCGCTTGTAGCCTGCTGCCTCCGCATGCTGGGCGAGGTCGCGGGCATTGGCCAGTGCGTCGGTCGGAGCAAAACCCTCACCAATATAGGCAAGGTCGAGGATCGAGAGTTGAACCATAAGAACACCTTAGCGCAAGCCTGTGCAAATAACAGATGCGCCGCAAACCGGCGGAAATTTAGGGCTAGATAGCTTTCAGCTTCCGATACGCGAACAACACCATCCTCAAAAGCAAAACCCCGTGCCGGAAGCGGGAAATCTGCGTACTTCCGTAGGAACGCTCCCGATAGCGCACCGGAACCTCTCGCAGTTTGAGGTCGAGCTTGGCAGCCCCGAAAATCAGGTCGAAATCGCCGAACGGATCGAAGTCCCCGAAATAGTCACGGTTGCGGGCTAACTTCTTGTAATTAACCCGACTCATGCCCTTTGTGCCGCACAATGTGTCGGTATAGCGCTGGTTCAGAAGGTAGGTGAAGATCACAGCGAATGTTCGATTAGCCCAGTAATTCAGAAAACGCATCGCCTGCTGTTCCATCGGATATATCATGCGGGTACCGTTGACGAACTCCGCCTTGTTGGAGTTGAGGGCATTGTAGAATTTCGGCATGTCCTCGGGTGGGACAGTGAGGTCCGCATCGAGTATGAACAGAAGATCATTCGTCGCAATATCAAAACCAGCGCGCACGGCATCGCCCTTCCCTTTTCCAGGCTGCTGGATGGCGACAATATTCCGATCCGGATAGGCGCCCTTCACCCGCAGGACTTCATCCCAAGTCCCGTCCTCGCTGTTTCCTTCCACAAAAATAATCTCGAGTTCATTGCAAAATTTGGGCATCCGGGTGATAGCCGCCTCTATATTGCCGCGCTCGTTTCGACAGGGAATGACAATCGATGTGGACATCGAGCGCGTTTCCTTCGAATCCGGCAGCCGGGCGACTACATAGTGTCGTAGGCATAGCTGCCGGATTAGCGGTAGCGGTGCAATATATCTGTTAATTAGGGAACCAAGACCCCAAAGAGCGAATGGCATTATCAGGCGACGCTCCAGATGCACACGCTCGAAATCACTCATCTCCAACGAGTTCACTATATCGTCTATCGACAGCCAATTTAGTGACGGGTGAGGCATACGCTTTGAAAGCATTTCGGCTAGCGAAAGGATCGGTTCCCAGAGATGAGAAAAATAGGTGATAACAATCCGGGTCTGGTCGCCGCAGACCGATTTGAGCTGGTCCATAAAGGCTTCGCAGTCGTAAAGAAAACCGAGCGTGTCAGGAACGATCACATAGTCGAAGACACCGGTCAGCCGGGATAGAGTTGCGGGGTCTTGCAAATCTGCCTCGATAAACTCGAGATTGGGATAGTCTGCCTTGGCGATGGCGATCATATCCGGGCTGACGTCGATGCCAACCCCCACTGCGGGCTTCAGCTCGGCAAGCAGCTTCCCAGTGCCGCAGCCCAATACCAGGACCCGCTCATTCTCGGGAATAAGATACTTCAGATACTCATAGTCTTGCTTGTAGAAATAGCTGTTGCGCGAAATCCAGTCATTGCGTTTGCACGCAATCCGGTTCTCCCATCGCTGAATCCCATCTCGATGGAGGTCCTTGCCTGACACGGCATCCGAACTCATTCAAAAACCCTCACTCATCCACCTCTACAACACTACCCTTAGGGTTAAACTTCATTCCTATATTGCTCGTTGTACAAATTACAAACTTTTCGACGGTTTGGTTTTCAACGATTACGCCCATTGACCCAGTAGACATGTAATTTTCTTCGGCCCGAATATGCATTTTCCTAATCCACTTCTCGGCCCAAGCATGCCGATCAAAACCAGCGGGCAGGTGACGATATCAGAGCCAATAGCAAACGCGGGGTTGGGTATCCCAATACTCGTCTCCGCCGCTATATGCATTATAGCCATCGGAAAACAGCACCAAAACAATAGATAATCCAGGTCTTCTATACGAGGGCTTGCCGTCGAATGCGCGAACCCCGTAACCTATTTAATGTCACCAAAACAGCATGGCCGACCGCGCGGAACCATGATGTTTCAGACAACAAACGCAGTTTCTGAGGAAAAATTCGTATGATCTACGACGTCCGCACATATCGGCTTAAGCCACGCAATATCCCACAGTTTCTAGAGGGCTTCGAAGCCGCATATGAGAACGGCCGCAAACAGCTCTCGCCGCTGGCCGCGATATTCATCACCGAGGTGGGGCCACTAAATGAGATTATCCATATCTGGCCCTATGAAGACCTAGCCGAGCGCGAGACCGTGCGCGCCGAGGCTGTGAAGTCAGGTGTCTGGCCGCCGGACATCAACGCCATGATCCACAAAATGACGGTAGAGGTGTTTAAGCCCTTTCCATTTATGGCCAAATTTCTGAGCGGCGAGTACGGACCCCTATTTGAATACCGGGAGTACACCGTAAACGCGGGCACAATGCCCGGCATAATAAACGGCTGGGCCGACGCCATCGAAGCACGGAACTCCTTATCACCCTGTGCCATGGCGATGCACACAGAAATTGGCAGCCTCAACAAATATGTTCACATATGGCCCTACAAGAGCTTCGAGCATCGCGAGAAAGTGCGCACGGAGAGCGTTCGCTCGGCTGTCTGGCCCCCCAAGGGTTCGCCCAAGGGTGCAATCATCACGCAAGATAACAAGTTGATGCACGCGGCACCATTCTCACCGTTGCGTTACGCGACGTGCCAACAACGGTGTGGGCGCCGCGTTGAACTAATACTCACTAAAGCGACGGAACAAAGCCTTCAACATCTGTCATCTTTAATCGGTCGGAATACTAGTTTAACGCAACCGTTGTTGTGGCAATCTCATCAGGAACGGCCACCCTAATATGCCCACGCGCAATTTAGGCATGATCTCGACCATGCATACGATCACCCGGCGAAGGAGAATAGCCTATGCGTAATGGCCGAACGCCAATCATAGACGCGCAGGTACACGCCTACGAGGCTGATCGCCCCGGCCGGCCATGGGCGGCCCCGCTCACCGGGCCGCCGTCGGCCAACGGCGCAGAGATGGTCGCCGCAATGGACACCGTCGGCGTCGACGGAGCTATCCTAGTTTCGGCCTACACCATGTACCGCTATGATCCAAGCTTCGTGCTAGAGGTGCAGGATCAGTACCCCGGTAGGTTTGGTCTGGTCGCGCCATTCGACGCGGGTGACCCCGCATCCAGCGACAAGATCGACGACTGGGTATCCAGCGAAGGAACCGTCGGCATTCGCCTGCTCCTCGCCCATGGTATATCTGACGGAGCTGGAGAATCTGGTATTGCGCGACTGCTCTCCGCTGCCCACCGGCACAACGCACCTGTCAACGTCTACTGCACTGAGCGGCACGCCCAGGTTGCGGAGATAGCCAAGCAATTCCCAGGTGTCTCGCTGATTGTAGACCACATGGGCCTCGTACAGCCATTCTATCCACCAGTCCCCAGTGACGGCTGGGCGGCACTACCCGATCTGTTGGCACTGGCCAGCTATGAAAATGTGAGCGTCAAGATCAGCGGTGCGGGCACATTGGCGCAAACGCCATTTCCGTTCGCTGATATCTACGAGCCCATAAACCGGATCCTAGATGCCTTCGGCGTCGGGCGTTGCATGTGGGGTACGGATTGGACGCGAGCAGTGGAGCTCTTGACTTACGAAGAGGGAGTTGAAGCCTTCCGCGTTGGCGACTGGCTGTCTTCTGGTGACCGTACCGCACTTATGGGGGGCAATGCCGCACGGATTTATGACTGGTCGCCTAGCGCAGGATGATTAGCACGCAAGTAGACGGACCATTGGAACCTTTCGGTGGCCAGGAGCACCGCTTAGGCCGCGAGCGAAACGCCAATTCCTGCCATTCCCTGGTAATACCGAACGAAAAAACAAAGTCGCATCAACAACATTAAGGGGATACCAATAACGACAAATCGGACCCCGGCGCCACTTCACCAAAAACCAGAATCTCTGAAGCGAGCCCAAGAAGGTAGTCGGCTGACTCGTCAGTCACATCGAGTTCTGCGGCGCGTATTTGAAGAAGCGCTGCCACTAATGTTGGATCGTAAAAATTTTCCATTTTTTCTCCTATTGTCAGCAGTCAGTACGCGCACTTGCCAGCCTCAGATCACCGTGCCGTCGGTTATTGGTTATTGAAAAATATGGTAGTGAAGTGCTTCTAAAGCGAACCCATCTCTGGGCCCTCCAGTACATTCTCGGATTATTTCGGTCTATCCACTTTCCACTGAGGAAATGTGATCTCAGCTGACGTCGACCGAAGTGCCGGGCTCTTATCTTTACGGAATGAGCGGAAGCATCAGGTAAGCCGCGCGCACGGGACCTGAATGTAAGGTCACATTGTTATCGAATATCTTTTTCGGCCTATCGCGCGGATCATCGTGCAGAAACGGCCCGCAACCGGTCAGCGGCTTGGCGAAGTTCGACAGCGTGAACGGGTCGTCCTCTGTCTTGGCGCCCGGCCAGACATAGTCCTTCCCACGCACGGTAAGCGCGAGGCGATACCCAGCCGGCACAACGATTCCGGTCGGATGCAGATCAATATCGAGTTCATAGACTGAACCGGGCCTAAGTGGCTGTTTCTCGTCGTGGCTGTGCCACGGCCAGTACGGCTTCGACTTCTTCGGGTCTAGCTTGCGGTGCGAGGCGCGCAGCCAGCCCTGCGCGATCGGCGTGTGCGGATCTACCGTTCCCTTGAACGTAACCTCCGTCAGGTCGGGTGTGAACAGCCGCAAGACAAGAAACATGTCAGCATCGATGGTATCCGACGAAACAAACAACTTAGCTGCAATCGGTCCGCACAGCTCCGTATCAACCTGCATCGGCGGCATCGTGAATGTAATTCCATCACTGCTCATCGCCTTGTAGGCGATGTTAGCGTTTTTCGTCACCTTCCGTTTCGCTAACGTCATGTTCTCTGGGTCGAGATAGAACTTTGTCCACTTGGTACGCTTTAGCGGCCATTCGTTCTCGCCACGCAGCGCGACACGCTCGCCCGGCCGGCGCACATTGAGCATCACCTTCGGCTTTCGGTTCCAACCATTTTTCTCACCCTTCAGGAAATAGCCAAAAAACTGCTTCTGCAGGTCACGACCGTAAGGCGTGTAGAAATGCGTCCAATGCTCCAGACTGTGACACTCCAGCCATTTCTGCTTCGACCCGGCCTGTAGAAAACCGACATAATTTCCGCGAGGATGCAGCGGCTGGCCCGCCCAGCTCGCACAACTCAATAGCGGCACCTCGATCTTCGAGAGATCGGCAGTGCGCTCTGCATAAAACGGGTCATTTTCCAGCGGGCGCGAATAATAGTCGCGGTCTAGATCAGAACGGTTTTTCTTGAGTTCCTTGTCGGAAACCGAGGCCGGGCCCGCCGCCAGTTCGCCCGTGACGCGGCTCTTGTGGCCGCGCGAACCAACGCCGTGCTGCACCGTCTTGATTTGCAGGTTGTACCAGTGCCCCAGGAAGCTGGTGTAGATACCGCCATGGTGAGAAAGCTCGCGGTAGAAGTCACTGAAGCCTTCCCAGACGCACATCGCCGCGAGGTGCTTAGGTCGCAGAGCCGCAACCTGCCACTGATTGACCGCATAGTACGAAATTCCTGCGAGCCCAACCTTGCCGTTTGACCACTCCTGCGCACCCGCCCACTCGATACAATCATGGAAGTCCTTGGTCTCGCGCGGCGACCAGTGGTCGATATTACCGGGCGAACGACCTGCGCCGCGGCTATCGACACGCACACAGACATATCCGTCGGGCACCCATTGCTCGGGGTCGACAACCTCCCAGCTCTGGTGGATGTTAGTCGAGTCTGCGATCGCGTCAGGGTGTTCCGCCGAGAAGTTTTCCCAAACGCTCGGATAACCGTCCTGGATGGCGAGGTCCTTGGCATAGGGACCGTGCGACAGGATTACCGGGTAGTTCGCTACCTTTCGAGGCCTATAGACATTGGCGCGAAGCACAAGTCCATCATCCATCTCGATAGGTACGTCGAAATCGATTCGCATGCCGTCGCGCACTTGGCTCCACGACCCGTCCTTGGCCTTTTTCTTCGGCCTGCGTAGCCCCATCTTTGCCATAACCAGGCACCCTGTATCGTTTATCTAAAGACTGGTGAACGATATCATCTCCACAAGCGAATGTGAGAAAATTTGGTGGTACTTCAATGCAGTAGGAAACTCGTCTCCCGTACAGCGCACGGCGCAACCTAACCAATCGCACCCGGTGCCGCAGGACAAGGGACGACTGCAAATCTATAAGATCTGGAAACGCCGGACAACTTGGCAAAGCCGCCCGGACATGAGACGAACCGAGGCGGAACCGATTCGATTCAAGGAGAAATGGTGGAGCCGAGGGGAATCGAACCCCTGACCTCTACGGTGCGAACGTAGCGCTCTCCCAACTGAGCTACGGCCCCACCGATGCCGGAAACCGTCGCCTCAGTCGGTCTGCGATTCCGCGCGCAGGCTCTCCATCAACAATTCAGTGTTGCGGATCAGCATCGCCCGGTAGCCCGCCCGGCTGACCAGCTTGGGATCGATCGCGTAGGCGGCGTGAATGCCGACCAGCAGGCTGTGGATCGTGCCGGCCGCCTCGAACGCGCGTTTCCTGTCCACGCCCGTTTCCTTCATGATCTCGTCACGGATGAGGTTGCGGACACGCGCGTGATACGACGCGTAGACAGACGACGTATCCTTGTCGCTCCGGCCGTCGATCATCAGCTTCAGGAAGAACTCCGCAACGACCGGATCCCGGAACCGGTCGTCGAGGCGTTTGACCAGTTCCATGACATTCTCGAACCGCTCCTCGGGCAGCGAACCCCATACGCGCTTGCGGCTTTCCTCGAGACAGACCTGCAACAGCCCAGCCTTGGTCTTGAAATGAAAGAACAGCGTCGCCTGGCTGTAACCGGCGCGCTCGGCAATGCTCTTGGTCGATGCGGCCGCGTAACCGCGTTCGCCGAACTCCCGGAGCGCTGAGTCGATGATCTTCGCCCGCGCCCTCTCGGGGTTCTTCGAAACGCCTTTCACCCGGGCCATACGACTGCAATCCCCTGTTTTATCGGTGGCACCGACCTTGAAGACAGGCGCCGCGGAATGCAACGCCGGCCGCTCGCCCCGGCGCAATGAACCGCATTGACCCGACCAGATCGGGCTGTTACTGATTATACACTCAAATAAGTATCTAATCAGGTAATGCCATGGCCGACAACCTGCAACCCCTACAAGAAGACGACCCCCGTCTCTTCCAAATGGGCGATGCCTACGCATTCGCCACCTATCCCGTCTGCGGTGTGGTGTTCACCGACGAAGGTGCGGTCGCCATCGACGGTCCAATGGCCCCGGCCACGGGGCGCCAGTGGCGCGAATTCATCGAGACCCGCGTGCCCGTGAAGTTTCACATCCTGTGCGAGCACCACGAGGACCACACCGCGTGCTGTTCCGTCCTAGGTGCCGACACGCTGGTCTCCTCGGAAATCACGGCTTTCGAGCTCGCGCGATGTGCGAGCGGCTCGACCGACGACATGCGCCAGACCCTCAGGGGCTGGGGACGCAACCGCTTCTTCTCCGAAGAACTGGTCGAGGACTACGAGGTTCGCAGGCCGGACATGACCTACGCCGAGCGGCTTTCCTTTACCCTCGGCGGCAAGGACTTCGTGGTGGTCGAGGCGCCCGGGCACACGCGCGGTTCCTCGATCGTGCATGCCTTGGACGACCGCGTGGCCTTCGTCGCCGATGCCGTGTTTCCCGGCACCTGTGCCCCGCCGGCCCAGTCCTGCGATCCCTGGGCATGGTTCCGGACTCTCGGCATGCTCGAGGCCCTCGACGTGGACTGGTACGTGCCGGGGCATGGCGACCCGTTCGACCGGAGCGAACTCGATTCCACCCGGAAAGGCCTGCACACGCTGGTCGATTCCGTCCGCGACTGGAAGCGCCAGGGCTGGTCGCGCGAGCGCGTCATGGCCGAGGGCGACTGTTTCGACCGTTCACTGCGGAAACCCTACCGGGGCGCCGACGACGTCCCGCCCGGGCTCAAGCTCATCGCACCGAAGATCCAGGCCGAGAGCCTCGGCGCCGTCTACGACTATCTCGACGAACACCCAGCCGGCTCCCACCGGCGGCATGTCGACGCCGAGGCCAACTACAACGAGATTTTCGATCAATGCTCCGCCTAGGCTCTGCATACGTCGGCAAGGATGCGCGCGTGGTCGCCCAAGACCACGAACACGACGATTTCGTGAACCTGTCGCGACTGTGCGACGACCTCGGCGCGCTAGAAAGCCTCGACGACCTGCTCGACCTGCCCGATGACGCGGTCGCGACCTGCATTTCACGCGCGCGCGAGGCGGCGCCCGACCTGGCGGCAGGGGACGTCGCCCTGCACTGTCCGCTGGTCCGACCGGGACGGGTCCGCGACGGCGGCATCGTCATCGAACATCTCACCCCGGCCTTCGAACAGATGCGGGACCGGCTGCTGGCGATGGGCACGGAGAAGGCGGCGGACGCCGCCAACGCGCTCGACGCACAGATCGCCACGATTAACGAGCGGCCGTTCACGACCGGCGACCGCGACCTCTCGACCCTGTCGGGGCCATTTGACGAGATCATCAACCCGGGCGGCGAGATCGATCTCGAGACGGAACTCGCCTGCGTGATCCGCAGGGCCGACGGCGGGCAACCGGAGATCTTCGGCTACACGCTCTACAACGACTGGACGCTGCGGGACATGCAGATCGAGGTCTGGCGCGAAACCCGCAGCCTGTATGGCGGCGCGAAGAACTTCGCCATGTCGAACACCTTCGGGCCGATGGTCGTGCTGGCTAGCGACTGCGGCGATCCGATGCGGCTCGCGATGCAGGCCGAGGTGAACGGAGAAATCGTGGCGTCGGGCGACCTGTCGGGGGCGGTGCGTACCTTCCCCGAGGCGCTTGAGCATCTCTTCCGGGGCGACGAGATCACCAGCCACGAGCTGTTCGGCACCGGCACCATTCTCGGCGGATGCCTGTTCGAACAGGGCAGGAGACTGCCGAAGGACGCAACCGTCCTCCTGAGCTGCCCCGCCATCGGCGTGCTCGAGAACCGGGTCCGGGGCTAATCATGGAGACGTCCGACGACGGGGGGAACGAAGCCCGGGCGAAAGGCCTCGCGATCTACACAGAAATGTTCGGCGAAGACAGGGCGCGGAAGCGGCTCGAAAGTGACGATCCGGACGAGCAGCGCCTGACCGAACTGTTGCTCGAACACGCCTACGGGTCGATCTGGAGCAACACGCGGCTGTCACGCCGGGAGCGCTCTCTCATCACCATTGCCCTGCTGGCCGGCCTAGGCCGCAACGACGAGCTCGAATCGCATATCGGCGCCGCCCTCAGGAACGGCTGCGAGATGTCGGAACTGCACGAGGTGATGGTCCATGTCGGCCTCTATTGCGGCTTCCCGGCAACCATCAGCGGGCACAAGGCCCTGAAGAAGTCGGAGCAAATCTAGGTCGAGGTGAACGTTCCCACATCGCGATCCCGCAGGAACGGATCGGCCGGGCGGTCGGGGTTTTTGCCCGAAACCGGGTTGGAATATTCGAGAGGTTTGGTGGAGCCGAGGGGAATCGAACCCCTGACCTCTACGTTGCGAACGTAGCGCTCTCCCAACTGAGCTACGGCCCCACCGATGCCGAAATCGGCCCGCGCGCACACGCCTACTGCTAGGTACGAGCTTCACGACGCGGCGGAAATATGGGTGCGGGGCCACGCCCCTGTCAAGTCGACCGCAGAAACACGTGCATGGTTAAATGACCGCGGCATTACTGGACAGTTGGCCTGTCGCTAGCTAGTCTCAATACCTTACTCACAACCGTTTTCGGCGCCCTGCGCCGCACCTGCGGATCGAATAAGTATGCCAGAACCCGCTATTCAACCACTCGCTGATCTGATCAGAACGGTCATTGGCCTATACATTTGGGCGATAATCATCTCAGTAGTCCTGACTTGGCTTGTGCAGTTCCAAGTGGTTAATACGTCCAACCGTTTAGTCTATCAGATTGGCGACTTCCTCTACCGGATCACAGAGCCGACGCTGCGACCGATCCGCCAGGTTATCCCGGCGGTCGGGGGTATTGACCTTTCACCGCTTATTCTGATCCTGATCCTCGGATTCCTGCAGCGATTTATCCCAGCCCTCCTCCTGGGCTAGACCTCCTTCTGGGCCCCGCGGTGCCGGCGATGGCCTGAATCCCAAGCCCATGCTAGGGCCAAAGTAAACAAGCGCACTGAAACGAGCGGCCGAGCGAGGGCAAGGGTATGACCGACCGACGCAATGACAAGATCATCGATGGAAAGGGTTTTGCCGAGGCCCTGCGCGGACGCATTGGCGAGAATGTTGCCATCCTAAAGAAGGATCACGGCCTAATACCGGGCCTCGCTGTGGTGTTGGTCGGCGAAAAACCAGCAAGCCAAATCTATGTACGCAATAAGGGCAAGGCGGCCGCGGCCGCAGGGATCACCGCAACCGATTACCGCCTAGATACCTCAGCCAGCCAAGCCGAACTCGTGGCGCTGGTCGAGCGGCTCAACGAGGACCCCGCGGTCCATGGTATCCTCGTGCAGCTGCCCGTACCTGACCAAATCGACCCTAGCGCGGTGATCAACGCAATAGCACCCGGGAAGGATGTCGACGGATTCCACGTGATCAACACGGGGCGCCTCGCAACCGGCCAAATGACTGGCCCCGACGCGGCAATGATACCCTGCACCCCGCTCGGCTGCCTAATGCTGCTGCAGGACAGACTCGGAAGTTTATGTGGGCTCAACGCGGTCGTGCTCGGCCGCTCCAATATCGTCGGCAAGCCCATGGCGGCCCTGCTTACCCAAATGAGCTGCACGGTAACAGTCGCTCACTCACGTACTGAGGATCTACCTGGCATCTGCCGCAAGGCGGACATCCTAGTGGCCGCGGTCGGCCGCCCTCATATGGTGCAGGCCGACTGGATAAAACCCGGAGCGGTTGTGGTCGACGTAGGGATCAACCGGATCGCATCACCAACACCCGACAACCCCGATTTTATGCGGCTCGTTGGCGACGTAGATTTCGACGCCGCCCTAAAGAGCGCAGGTGCAATCACGCCCGTGCCGGGCGGGGTCGGACCGATGACCATCGCCTGCCTACTGGCCAACACGGTCACTGCCGCCTGCCGCCAGAACAGCATAAAACCGCCAGCCTGGTAGAGGCCTAGATCGCCAGCCGGTAGCGAACAACACCCTTTGCGCGCGCAGGGTCTGGGACAGGCTTACCCTTACGCAGAACATCTATCTTGCCCGCACGGGCAAGATAGATAGCCTGCTGTTTTACCGTCGATAAATAACGCCGCCACAGGTCAGGCGGATCGTTTGCCTTGCGACGACCTTCAGCGACGGCGCGGGCAATGTCTTCGGGCGAAATCGAGTCCCCCAGCTTTGCTGCAGAGAGCTGGTCCAGAATCGCGGTCGCCACCAGATCAACCGTCCGGTCCTCCGGTACCGCAGCAACATTAGGACTGGAAGGTTCGGCGGTAAAATCCATATTTCCCATACCCCTGATTAGCATACACGGATGTTGCTGGGCGACCCTCGTATTCGCAATGAATAATCGCGATATGGTAGCGGTTCTTTAGAATCACCATGGTTGCCAGTATGGACTCGTTCCCCACCACCATCCTGTCAACCCACAAGACAATCGATTAGACCGGGATCTAATCCCGTAGCGCGTTTGCAAGGCGCAAGCGGAGTGCCTGCAGCTTGATGAAACCCTCGGCGTCACGCTGGTCATAGACCTCGTCATCCTCGAAGGTGACATGGTCAAGGGAATAGAGGCTGTTCGGAGACTGCCTGCCAACTACCACCGCATTACCCTTATATAACTTGAGCCGTACCGAGCCAGAGACCCGCTCCTGGCTCTTGTCTACCAAAGCCTGCAGCATATCGCGCTCCGGCGCGAACCAGAAGCCGTTGTAGACGAGATTCGCATAGCGCGGCATCAGCTCGTCTTTGAGGTGCATCGCCTCGCGGTCGAGAGTCAACGATTCCATGGCCCGGTGCGCCGTATGCAAAACCGTACCCCCCGGGGTCTCGTAAACGCCGCGCGACTTCATACCAACAAAGCGGTTTTCGACCAGGTCGAGGCGACCCACCCCGTTGGCCCCGCCCAGTTCATTTAGCTTAGTGAGCAAGGTGGCCGGGGACATCTTTTTACCGTCGATCGAAATAGGATCGCCGGCATCAAAGCCAATCTCAATATAGGTTGGCTTATCAGGTGCATCTTCCGGTGCAACAGTGCGGGAGAAGACCAACTCGTCGGGCTCCTGCCAAGGATCCTCGAGCATTTTCCCCTCAGCCGATATATGCAGGAGATTCGCGTCGACGGAAAAAGGTGCGTCGCCGCGCTTGTCCTTGGTGATGGGGATCTGGTGCCTCTCCGCAAAGTCGATCAGTTTCGTTCGCGAGGTCAAATCCCATTCACGCCAAGGTGCAATGACCTTGATGTCAGGATCTAGAGCATAGTAGCCAAGCTCGAATCGCACCTGATCGTTACCTTTTCCAGTTGCGCCATGGGACACGGCATCGGCACCGGTCGCGCGGGCGATTTCGATTTGGCGCTTTGCAATCAGTGGGCGTGCAATCGAGGTACCCAGAAGGTAAACCCCTTCATACATAGCGTTGGCGCGAAACATCGGGAAAACATAATCGCGCACAAACTCCTCGCGTAGATCCTCAATGAAGATCTCTTTAACACCAAACGTCTCGGCCTTGGCCCGTGCGGGTTCGATTTCTTCGCCCTGCCCAAGGTCGGCGGTAAACGTCACCACCTCGCAGCCATAGGTTTCCACTAGCCATTTGAGAATGACCGAGGTATCGAGGCCGCCTGAATAGGCGAGCACGACCTTCTTCACGTCACCTGACACCATGTCTTTGTCCGTTTCGCTACTGCCTAAATCGCGGCGAAGTATAGTCCGGCCCAGCCCGGGGGCAAGCGCAGTGAACTCCACGCAGGCCTCACATCAGAACTCAGATCAGCCAAATAATCCGCTTTCCCGCCAAAGCCACTGGATGGCCTATTGCGATGGTGAGGTCAAACCTAACGAAAAAACAGTGAGCTATGCCCCTTCAATCCAGTGGTATTTAAATCACGGAGCTAGGGCTCGATGTCCACTTCCCCTGCCCATGGGGCAACAATCAACTGCACCAACAAGAACACAACTGTACGAGGATATTTTTCTAAAATTCAAACAGTGGCAGATCTATGTGGTCGCTCACTGTCAGACTTCAGCTGGCCGCAGGCAGCCATAATATCCTCACCGCGGGGCGCACGTACAGGCGAGGGATAGCCAGCAGCACGAACAATCCCAGCAAAAGCCTCGATCCGTTCGTCGGTCGAACGTTCATAGGGCGAACCCGGCCACGGATTGAAAGGGATCAGGTTGACTTTGGAAGGAATGCCAGAGATCAGACGCACCAGTTCGCGCGCATCCGCATCGCTATCATTAATGTTGCGCAGCATTACATACTCAAAGGTGATGCGGCGCGAGTTTCTTACACCGGGATAGTTACTGCAGGCTGCCAAGAGCTCCTCGATCGGGTACTTTCGATTAATAGGGACGATTTCGTCACGCAGATCATTGCGTACAGCGTGCAAAGAGACTGCAAGGTTCACGCCAAGCTCTAAGCCACAGCGCTCGATTAGTGGAACCACGCCGGCGGTCGACAGGGTAATTCGACGACGCGAGATCGCGATGCCCGCATCGTCCATAACGATCTTCAGCGAAGCTGAAATATTCTCAAAATTATACAGCGGCTCACCCATGCCCATAAGCACGATATTGCTCAAAAGCCGGGTTTCATCCTTCGGCGCACCGATTTCAGGCCATTCGCCCAGATCGTCACGCGCCACCATGACCTGACCGATGATCTCCCCCGCTGTGAGGTTGCGGACCAGCTTCTGCGTGCCGGTGTGGCAGAACGA
>PBMH01000026.1 GCA_002722515.1 Alphaproteobacteria bacterium
CCTTTGTAAAAAAATAAGAAGACCACATTCCGATACCAAGCTTTGGAAAATTAAACATTTAATAGAAATACAGATATGCGGGGTCAGGCGACTGAGTCCAAGAAAGTTACCACCATTGGCAGATAGAACCGCAAGGTTTAGAGAAAGCGCATTGCCCGTTATAGAAAATGAAATCAGTTGCTGATTGATGGGCGCGAATTAGACTGGGAGTAGGCCACATGACAGACGGGCCACGCTATAATAGAGCCTTTCCTGTACCCCACAAAAAGAGAGTAGCACCAAGCTCCTGCGACACATCGCCCCCAAGGCTATACCTTTCGACGGAAACCTAATAAACCTAGTATCGATAAAATATTTATCTATTATGACAGACCAATCGTGTTCAATTAAACGTTTCTAAAAGGAGATGCTTGCATGCCGAGCCTAACCAAAGGACAGTCCCGTAAACTGAATGCTCTAAAAAAGTCGATCGGCGATGAACTGGGACAGGAGGCTTTTGATAAATGGCTAAAGAGAAGTGCAACTGAGAAAATCGACCCAGTGGCAGATACAATTGTCGATGCACTTTCTAAATTTGAAAAAGACAAGTCATTCAACTTAGGGGCCAAAGGGTATACCGTTTTCAAAAGTAGAGGGCGGGGTGCAAAAGGCATAAGGGCAATAAAAAACTCGTAAACTAAACACTTAAATAGATTTCTAGGGATCAGCGCTCCGCTATATCTCACAGTTACTATCATAAGCAGCCGGACGGCTTATTTTGCTGCTTGGTTTAAGATCCAATCCAGGCCACCGGACGACACGCAATCTCCGGTGGCTTTTTTCGGACGGATCACGATAAATCAAAGGGCAGAGAAACCGCTGGCTTATTGATTTTTGGCGGGGTGTTTATTGATCCTCGGGCCGACGCAACCTTGCTTGCAAGCAAGCCCTTGCTAACCTATTTCTAGAAATGAGAATTATAATCGAGGAGGAAGCCGATGACCGAAACCGCTCTTCTGGCTGGCGGTTGTTTCTGGGGCATGCAGGACCTGATCCGGCAACTGACCGGCGTGAAGTCGACACGTGTCGGCTACACGGGCGGCGAAGTTCCTAACGCAACCTACAGGGATGTTTGCACTGGCACTACGGGCCACACCGAAGCAATCGAGGTGATCTTCGATCCCGATCAAGTCAGCTACCGGAATATTCTCGAGCTATTCTTTCAAATCCACGACCCTACGACGCCAGACCGCCAGGGCAACGACCGAGGCACCCAATATCGCTCGGCGATCTTCTGGTTGAACGACAACCAGCGCCGTGTAGCCGAGGACACAATCGCCGACGTTGAGGCATCTGGACTTTGGCCTGACGAATTGGTCACTCAGGTAAGGCAGGCGAACGACTTCTGGGAAGCCGAGCCGGAACATCAGGATTATCTAGAGCGCCATCCAGACGGCTATACCTGCCACTTCGTGCGGCCTGCCTGGAAGTTGCCAAAGCGCGACGCTGCGTAAGGTCCGCCAACGCGCAGCGACTCACTGCGTGCAAGCCTAGAACAACTCCCCCTGGTCTGGCGGTTCGTCTTCTAGCCTTTGAGAGATTAGCAATTCTGGGCCATCATTTCTTATATCGTTGACCGCACGACCGACGGGCGCGACCAGGACCGTGTTGTCCGGCGCAGGGCGTAAAAGTGCGCTTGCCGCCTCGCAGTCGAAACGATCTCCAGTCCCGTTGCCGAGCCATGCATCGAAATCCCCGGGATTTAGGATCACAGGCATACGGTGATGGAACGGTCGCAGGGTCTCGTTGGCTTCGGTCGTTACGATGGCCGCGGTTTTGAGCTCAGACCCGTCGGGCCCGAGCCAGGCTTCCCAGAGCCCCGCGAAACTAATCAGCCCGCCGTCCGGGCGTGAGATCCAGACAGGTTGCTTGGGGTCGCCCCCCCTCGTTTGCCACTCGAAGAAGCCACTCGCCGGAATGATACATCGACGGCGGCGGAAGGCAGCACGAAATGATGGCTTCTCGACGACGGTCTCAGCCCGAGCGTTAATCATCCGTTCGCCCATGTCGGGCTCCTTAGCCCAGGCGGGCACCAGCCCCCACCTCAGGAATGCTGGCACGCGCTCCAGTACACCACCGCCTGTCACCTCACCGATTTGCGGGCTGGCCTCGCGCGACCCATTGCGGATGACCGCCAAAATGTTCTGGGACGGGGCAATGTTGTAGCGCGCGATTAGAGCGAAAGGCTGACATACGAGGCCGAAGGCCGCGTGGATATGCTCCCAGCTATGACTCAGTCCGAATCGTCCGCACATAGGCGAATATTACTCCTCCTTTAGGTCGCCATGTGGGCGCGATCCCGTTTCGTTCATCACAAAATTTCCGAGTCGTTCTATTCTCGAACACAAGATTTTGCGTGCCACAGTACAAACCGAGCACAAAGAAAGTGGGCGCAGGCATCACAAGATCATCAAAATCCAGCAAAATAAATAGTCTTGCAGCCGCCCAGATTGACTCTCTCGCCCTATAGATTACAATGTTCCTGTCTTGTTCACGGTGACAGCTCACCAATATCTGGTGTTTACTTAAGGTTACGGCTCTAGATGTTGTGGGTTTTGCACGTTTTGCACTGAAAACTACTCACAAGCTGTGGAGCACCTGGATTGTCGCGTGGAGGGGGCCTTTATTTATGGACGGAACGACTGGTATTCCGGCTAAAAACAGCGCTGTGGAAAAGGCGCTCAAAGCGGATGAAAACGACGAGATGGACCTATTTGATTCAATTGTTATAGATGAGTCCAAGCTCGATTCAGAGAAGCTAACGAACGCATCCAAATCCCTCGAAGATGTGGATAACGACCTAGTCGGTCAGGATGACGAGACCGCGAACGTCTATCAGACCGATCGCGTCCGAATTCTGATCGATCCATCTCGTGACGAGAACCTGACTGCCTTCGGCAAGGAAACCCTGGAAGACCGGTACCTGCTGAACGACGAGAAGGGGTCGCCGCAGAAGCTGTTTGCCCGCGTCGCCTGCCACTATGCCGACAATTCCGAGCATGCTCAGCGCATCTACGACTACATCTCGAACCTCTGGTTCATGCCAGCCACCCCGGTCCTTTCGAACGGCGGCACCTCGCGCGGCTTACCAATCTCTTGCTTCCTTAACGAAGCGTCAGATTCCCTCGAAGGCATCGTCGATCTATGGAACGAGAATGTTTGGCTGGCGGCCCGCGGCGGCGGCATCGGCAGCTACTGGGGCAACCTGCGTTCCATCGGCGAACAGGTTGGTCATAACGGCAAGACATCGGGTGTCGTCCCGTTCATCCGGGTGATGGATTCACTTACCCTAGCAATCAGCCAGGGTTCGCTGCGGCGCGGCTCAGCAGCGGTCTATCTGCCGATAGACCATCCCGAGATCGAGGAATTCATTGAAATCCGTCGACCCACTGGCGGCGACCCGAACCGCAAGGCCCAGAACCTGCACCATGGCGTTCTGGTGTCGGATGCTTTCATGCGCGCTGTAGAGGCCGACGAAGACTGGGCGCTAGTCAGCCCGAAGGACCGCGCACCGATCAGTACAGTGAAGGCGCGCAGCCTATGGATTCGCTTGCTGACGGCCCGGATTGAGACCGGCGAACCATATATCGTCTATTCCGACACCGTAAACAGCAACGTGCCCGAGCATCAGAAGCTCGCCGGCCTGACGGTAAAAACCTCGAACCTGTGCTCCGAGATCACCTTGCCCACCGGGCTAGACCATCTCGGTAACGACCGCACCGCCGTTTGTTGCCTTTCGTCGCTGAACCTCGAGAACTTCGTTGAATGGAAGGACCACCCGACCTTTATCGACGACGTCATGCGCTTCCTTGACAATGTACTAACCGACTTTATCGATAACGCACCCGACAGCTTTGCCAAGGCTAAATATTCAGCCATGCGTGAGCGCTCGATCGGCCTTGGCGTGATGGGGCTGCACTCTTTTCTGCAAGACCAGATGGTCCCATTTGAATCAGCAACCGCGAAAGCTTGGAACAAAAATATGTTCAAGCATATCCGCGAACAGGCAGACGCCGCATCCAAGGTGCTGGCGACTGAACGCGGAGCCTGCCTCGATGCCGAAGATTACGGCATACACGAGCGCTTTTCTAATAAGATGGCGATCGCACCAACGGCGTCGATCTCGATCATCTGCGGCGGCGCTTCACCGGGTATCGAGCCAATCGCAGCCAACAGCTTCACCCATAAGACGCTGTCGGGCTCGTTCAACGTCCGCTCCAAGGCATTGCAAAGGCTTCTCGATGAGAAGGGCCAGAATACGGATGAGACTTGGTCGTCTATCACGGCCAACGAGGGTTCGGTCCAGCACCTAGGCTTTTTAACTCAGGACGAAAAGGACGTATTCAAGACGGCCTTTGAGATCGACCAACGCTGGGTCATCGACTTAGCGGCCGACCGGGCGCCGGAGATCTGCCAGTCCCAGTCACTTAACTTGTTCCTGCCAGCGGACGTTCACAAGCGCGACCTGCACCAGATTCATTTCCAAGCCTGGAAACGTGGCGTGAAGAGCCTATACTACTGCCGCTCTAAGTCGCTGCAGCGCTCCGAAAGCGTGGCCGCGCTTGTACCGTTAACAACTGATGACGAAGCGGACCGCGCTGCGGCCAGCCACAACGATTACGAAGAGTGTCTCGCCTGCCAGTAGGTGCGCAGCAAAATACCGATGCGTATTGCCCCGGGCCCGTTGGCGCCTGGGCCTAGCATCAGAGGGAGAGGAAAAAGTAATGTCGCTTCTTGAAGAGCGCGTTCAGTACAAGCCGTTCAGCTATCCGTGGGCCTATGACGCATGGCTAATGCAGCAACGTGTACATTGGCTTCCAGAAGAGGTGCCACTGGCCGATGACGTGAAGGATTGGCACCGCAACCTGAATAACGCCGAGCGCAATTTACTCACTCATATATTTCGGTTTTTCACTCAGGCGGATGTCGAGGTGAACAACTGCTATATGAAGCACTATTCGCAGGTTTTCAAACCCACTGAGGTGCTAATGATGCTCGCTGCCTTCTCTAACATTGAGACGGTGCACATCTCAGCATACTCCCATCTGCTTGATACGATTGGTATGCCAGAAACCGAATATTCAGCCTTCCTGAAGTATCAGCAGATGAAAGATAAATACGATTATATGCAGGAATTCGGGGTCGAGACTAACCGGGACATAGCCCTAACATTGGCGATGTTTGGTGCATTCACCGAAGGTCTTCAGCTATTCGCTTCCTTTGCAATTCTTATGAACTTCCCACGATTTAACAAGATGAAGGGCATGGGCCAGATTGTCACTTGGTCGGTTCGCGACGAGAGCTTGCACACCCAGTCAGTGATCAAGCTCTTCCGTACTTTCATTCATGAGAATCCGGAAATTTGGAACGAAGATTTCCAGCGGGAACTCTATGTTGGATGCGAAACTGTTCTCAACCACGAGGATGCCTTCATTGATTTAGCGTTCGAGATGGGCGGGATCGAGGGTCTCGAAGGTCGCGAGGTGAAGGAATATATTCGCTACATCGCGGATCGCCGCCTGTCGCAGCTCGGCCTGCAGCCGGTCTATCGGATTGAAAAGAACCCGTTGCCATGGATGGAAGAAATGCTCAACGGCGTAGAGCATGCAAATTTCTTCGAGAACCGAGCGACGGAATATTCTAAGGCTGCCACCCAAGGTAGCTGGGAAGAGGCCTTCGATTAGGCCGACCGGCTTTCATGCGTCATGCCCGCGCAGAGGGATATCAATAGAAACTAAACACCTTAGGCCGTGCACCCGCAATTATGGTTTCCTGACCTCGTGTGAACGACGGCCTGATATGTGCCGAGCGGCATGCTAGTAATCACCCTATGACCGCTGACCAAGCCATCATATTCTCCATTCTAGGCCTTTCTCTGGTGTTCTTCATGTGGGGCCGCTGGCGCTACGACGTCGTCGCCTTCACTGCACTGATTCTTGGGGTGACCGGCGGAGTTGTGCCAACCGATTCGGCATTCCGCGGCTTCGGCCACCCGGCCGTTATCACGGTTGCTGCAGTTCTGGTAATCAGCCGCACGCTCCAGGTCTCCGGTGTTATCGACCTGATCGCAGGTGCAGTGCTGCGCCTGGCGAGGGGTCAGAGCGGCCAAATGACAGCCCTCTCTGGCATCGGCGCAGTGCTTTCAGCCTTCATGAATAATGTGGGAGCACTGGCCTTACTCATGCCCCTTGCTTTGCGGCTAACGGAGAAGCCCTCGGCCGTGCTGATGCCGCTGTCCTTCGCAACTATACTCGGCGGGCTGGTGACGTTGATTGGCACGCCACCCAACATCATCGTCGCCACCTTTCGTACGGACGTGACTGGTGAACCCTTCGCCCTGTTCGACTTCGCCTTCGTCGGCCTGCCTATCGCGCTGATCGGGCTCATATTCGTATTACTAATCGGCTGGCGATTGATCCCGTCGGAGCGCACTGGTCGACGCTCGGCCGAGGAGATGTTCGACCTAGATTCCTACGTTGTAGAAGTTAGCGTCGACGCCGAATCCGAATATATCGGAAAGACCGTGCGCGAACTTGAGGCACTGGACGAGGACCGCTCCATCGTCGTCGGGCTGTTGCGGGAGGACGCGCGCCGCCTGACCCATATCTGGGGAGAGCGGTTGCGGTCGGGTGATCTCCTTCTTTTGCGCGTGGATCCGGCGAGCGTCGACGAACTGATCAAGAAGGCCGGGCTGACCCTCACAGGCGCCGAACGACTGAAAGAAGAGAATATCCGCTCCGACCAAGTCGGCACGATCGAAGTCGTGGTCCAGCTAGGATCCCAAATCGAGGGGCGCAGTCCCCAGACGTTGGGTATGCGGCGGCGTTTTGGGGTCGCGCTGCTGGCGGTCGCGCGCGAGGGCGAGCCGATTCGCGAGCGCCTCGCACGCACCCAGTTTCGTGCTGGCGACGTACTACTTCTACAAGGTGATGAGGAGGAGATCGCCAACGCCGTCGCCGAGATGGGCTGCCTGCCGCTAGCTGAGCGGCGCCTGACAGTCGGCCGCCCGCGCGCCGTTCTAATTCCCACCCTGATCTTCACCGCGTCTGTGATCTCGACGGTTCTAGGTTGGACCCCGGTGCATGTTTCCTTCGCCGCGGCCGTCATCGCCCTAATCTTGCTCAACCGGATAAGCGCCAATGAAGCCTACCAGACCATAGAGTGGCCAGTGATCGTGCTGCTGGGAGCTATGATCCCGCTGGGCAATGCGTTGCAGACAACAGGTGGCACCCAGCTGATCGCCGAGAGCATCGTCACCCTGGCCAGCAGCATTCCCATCTGGGCGGTGTTAACCATCGTGTTGGTAGTAACGATGACCTTATCGGACTTGATGAACAACGCAGCTACAGCGATCGTGATGGCGCCAATCTCAGTCGCCATCGCTGGACAACTTGGCGTCAACTCCGACCCATTCCTGATGGCCGTCGCAATCGGTGCCTCCTGCGCGTTCCTCACCCCCATCGGGCATCAGAATAACGTCCTGGTCATGGGCCCCGGGGGTTATCGTTTCGGCGATTATTGGCGCATGGGCCTACCTCTTGAGATCATCATCGTCGTTATATCTGTGCCGCTGATCCTTTTTTTCTGGCCGCTATAGCTATCAACAAGCTCTACATACTTAGGCTTGGCCCACGCACCTAACGACCATATCCGTCCTGGGTTTATAGAAGTATGCGGATGTTTTACCTTTTCTTCGACGAACTCCGAATCATGGCCGTACTAACCGAGCACGAGCGATGTAACCGTGACAGAACGAGGTGAGGCCAATTACACTTTCAGCCCAAACGGAAAAGAAACGGCATGCATACCATCGACGTCAGCCCGGACGAAATGGCGCGCCACATTGCGCGCTTCGACGAGCAGGAATCCCAGTCGGCGCATTACGCATCGGATGCCGGGATTCCACGCGAAGCCTACGAAATCATGGCCGCCAAAACACTCTATCTGATGATGGCGCCGGAGACACAGGGCGGCCCCATGGCTCAGAAACCCGGGATCTCTGGCTCACCGGGCACCAGTATTATACTCGCCCGCTGCCCGCCCGGCGACAAACCACTGCTGCATGCGCATCACTTCACCGTCGAGAGTTTTATGTGCCTCACGGGCCGATTCCGAATCCGCTGGGGTACCACGGGTGAACAGCAGATTGATCTCAATCCCCACGACATGATCGCCGTGCCGCCCGGTGTCGACCGGCAGTTTGAAAACATCACCAATGACGAAGCGCTGCTGCTAGTAATCATCAGCGGCACGAGCGACGAGGATTTCTCCGACATCTCCATGCCGCCCAGCGAAACCGAGTTTATGCGCGCGAAATTCGGTCAGCCTGTCCTCAACGCCTATACCAAGATTGGCACCGCCTGGCGCCATGTAGACGGCCGGATCGATGGACCGAACATCCCCGCCACCATCGAGATATCGAGCACCGAGATGTCGAAGCGCATTGCGCGGCTGTCCAACATGCGGCCACTCTCGGCTACATCTGAGGATTCCATAGGCGTGCCACTCGAGGCACGCGAGATGGTGGCGGCGAAAAATCTTTACCTGTTAATGGCCCCGGAGAACCAGGGTGGACCCTTGTCTCACCACGCAGCCATTCGGGGACCCGAAAGTATCAACGTGCTAATCGCTGAGTGCCCGCCAGGCGACAGTCCACTGTTGCATGCCCATCATCACACGGTGGAGACTTTTATGTGTCTGACCGGCCACTTCCGCATCCGTTGGGGCACGGAAGGAGAGAACCATATTGATCTCAACCCCAATGACATGATTGCGGTGCCGCCAGGCGTCGATCGACAATTCGAGAACATCGCTGACGACGATGCCCGGCTATTAGTGATCATCACCGGCGCCTCCCGAGAGGACTACAACGACATCTCAATGCCGCCCAAATCAACCGCGATCATCCGCGAACGGTTCGGTGAGGCTGTAATCGCAGCCTACCAGCAGCGAGGAGTGTCGTTCCGGGAGGCCTAACAGGGCCTACGGTCCGAGCTTCCTCTCGTTTTCTGCTATATTAAATCCTCGAGCGTACGCTGCTGCTCGGGCTTCCAGCCGACTAGTAAGCCCGCACCGGTCTCAATCACCGGCCGCTTAATCAGGGTCGGGTTCTCAGCCATCAACTGTAGACTTATATCTTCAGTCACATTCTCGCGTATAACTTGATCCAGGTTCCGCCAAGTGGTGCTGCCACGATTAAGCAGCACTTCCCAGCCCACTTCCATCGCCCACTCGGTCAGCTTGTCGCTATCTACCCCGTCGGCGCGGACGTCGAGAAAGCGATGTGGCGTCTCACGGCGTTCTAGCCATTTCAGCGCCTTCTTCGTCGTGTCGCAGCTCTTCAAGCCGTAGACGGTAAGCATAGAAACGTCCTCTCGTTTGGCTTTGGTGTGTTCCCGCAGCGTGCGCTACCCTGCCGGATAACAAGCGGATATAGGACACCCCGAGTCCCAAACAAGTCATCGAATTGCAACCGTGGCCAGCAAACTAGGTATTCTCATACACAATGGTACTGTCAAGAATAGCAGGTAATACCGCCACGGGGGTTGGTCTTACCCAATCAAGTCGCATATCATTCGGATAACCATTTCATCATTCAAGTTCCAGTCTCAGAGAGGGTGTCTCATGGGCCAGTTCGGTATCGGCCAATCCGTTACGCGCATTGAAGATCTTCGCCTGCTGACCGGCGGCGGCAAATACACCGACGACGTACAACTCGAGGACGAGAGCTTCGCCTTCATTCTCCGCTCGCCCCACGCACATGCCACGCTTAAGGGAATCGATACGACGGCTGCGAAGGCAGCCCCGGGCGTACTGATTGTTCTGACCGGCGAGGACATCACAGCCGACAACATCGCACCCATGCCCAACATGTTCCCGGTGAAAAGCCTCGACGGCACCGAGCGGCCCGAGACAAACCGCCCGTTGCTAGCCCAGGACCGCGTACGTTATGTAGGCGACCCGGTGGCAATGGTGGTCGCCGACACACTCGCTCAAGCTCGCGATGCGGCGGAGCTAATCGCGATAGATTACGACATCCTTCCATCGGTCACTGACACCTACAAGGCGGCTCAACCGGGCGCCCCGCGGGTACATGACCATATTGAAAGCAACCTCTGCTTCGATTGGGGTAAGGGCGATCAAGAGGCAACAGAGGTCGCCTTCTCCAAGGCCGACCATGTAACGGTTCTGGAACTGATCAACAACCGAGTTGTGGTGAATCCGATGGAGCCGCGCTCGGCTATCGGGGCCTACGACGCCAACGAAGACCGCTACAGGCTCTACACACCTACACAAGGCACTCACGTCCTGCGCAGCGCCGTCTCAGGAATTCTCGGCATCGAGGCCGAGCAGCTACGCGTCGTAACCGGCGACGTAGGCGGCGGCTTCGGCATGAAGATTTTTCCGCATCCAGAACAACCGATGGTCGTGTGGGCCTCCAAGAAGGTTGGCCGCCCCGTCCGCTGGACCAGCGATCGCTCGGAGGGCTTCGTCTCCGACGTGCAGGGACGGGATCATGTAACCCGCGCAGAGGTAGCAACCGATATGAACGGCAAATTCCTGGCGCTTCGCGTTACCACCTGGGCTGCGCTTGGCTCTTATCTCTCTCACTTTGGGACCTATATCCCGACCGAGGCAGGAACTGGCATGCTTAACGGGCTCTATGCCTTCCCCGCCGCGTGGGCCAACGTGAAAGGCGTGATGACCAACACCGTGCCGACCGACGCCTATCGCGGCGCAGGGCGACCCGAGGCAATATACTGCGTCGAGCGGCTGGTCGACAAATGCGCGCGCGAGTTAGGCCTATCGCCCGATGAAATCCGTCGCCGGAACTTCATCACGCCGGATCAGCTTCCCTTCACCACTGTACTGGGTGATGCTTATGACAGCGGCGAGTTCACCGCAATAATGGAAGACGGGATGGTTAAGTCCGACTGGGACGGGTTCCCGGCCCGAAAGGCAGAAAGCGCCAACCGCGGCAAACTCCGCGGTATCGGTATGTCGACATATGTTGAGAAATGTGGCGGCGGCAACCCGGAGGAGACCGACGTGCGGATCGACCCGGACAGCGAGACGATCACGTTCTACATGGGCACCATGTCCAACGGCCAGGGCCACGACACCTCCTACAAGCAGATCATGTCGGACCGGTTGGGCGTCGACACTGATCACATGATCATGGTCCAGGGTGACAGCGACTTGGTGCCATCCGGCTTAACCGGTGGCTCGAGGTCAGTGACAGTCGGTGGCGTCGCAGTAGCGAAGGCGTCAGAAGAAATCATCAGCAAGGGTCGTCATGTGGCCGGCCAGGTGATGGAGGCAGCGGACGCCGACATCGAGTATGCCGACGGCATCTTCAGGATCGTTGGCACCGACCGGGAGATGAGCCTATTCGAGGTGGCAACAGCCGCGCTTGACCCAGCGAACGTGCCCGACGATGCCGAGCTCGGCCTCGACACCAAGGCTAGCCAGGCGCCCGAGGCTGCCACCTACCCCAACGGCTGCCATGTCTGTGAGGTAGAGGTCGATCCCGAGACCGGACGATTGGAAATCATGCGCTACACTGCGGTCGACGATTTCGGCGAGGCGATTAACCCACTTCTGATCGCTGGCCAGGTGCATGGCGGCGTGGTTCAGGGCGTCGGCCAGGCACTGCAGGAGCACACCGTGTATGATGAGGAATCGGGCCAGCTCGTCTCCGGTTCGTTCATGGACTATCAGCTACCGCGCGCCGGCGATCTTCCCTATTTCGAATTCTCGATGCGCAACACCCGCTGCACAACCAACCCGCTGGGCATCAAGGGCACCGGCGAAGCCGGTGCAATCGCTGCCTGCCCAGCTGTAATCAACGCACTCGTCGATGCACTGTCAGTCGACGGAGCGCCAGTGCAAATTGACATGCCGGCAACACCTGATGTCATTTGGGCGCTTGCCAGCCGGCAACTCGCGGCCGAATAGGCACGCGAACCAACACCGGATACCGGACGTACAGACATGAAACATGATCCTGCGGGCCTAATCCCTGCGGTTCGCACACTCGCCTATGCGGCAGGTAACGCGATCCTAGACATCTACCGTACCGACTTCGACAGTACGCGAAAGGATGATGGCTCGCCGCTGACACTCGCCGATACGGCCTCGGAGGCCGTGATCGTACCGGGACTACGAGCGCTCTCGCCCGAGATTCCAGTGATCTCAGAGGAAGAATTCGCTAACGGCGAGAGCCCGAAAGATATTGGGGAGCGCTTTTGGCTGGTCGATCCGCTCGACGGCACCCGCGAATTCCTCAAGCGCAATGACGAGTTCACGGTAAATATCGGCCTGGTTGACGCGGGCGTGCCCAGGGTCGGCATACTCTACGCCCCCGCTCTGGACTTAATGTATGCAGGCGCTACCGGCCAAGGCGCCACCCTCATCGCGGCACGCGGCCAGGAACGTGCCATCGCATGCCGCAGGGTACCCATCGATGGAATGGCTGTGCTGGTCAGCCGATCACACGCGCGAAACGAAAAGCTCGAAGAGTATCTAGGCGACATGCATGTCCAGGAACGCATACCCCAGGGTAGTGCCCTGAAGTTTGGTCGCTTGGCAGCTGGCGAGGCCGACATTTACCCCCGCTTCGGACCGACTTACGAATGGGACACGGGCGCCGGGCACGCAATTGTACTTGCGGCTGGTGGCTCCCTAGAAACGTTCGACGGCAAGCCCCTTCCCTACAGAAAGCCCGGCTATCTGAACCCGGGTTTCGTCGCGTTCGGCCTCCGGTAAAGCATTCCCGCCATGACAACAATACTCTCCGCCAATAACGAAACCCTCGCCGATTCAGTCGACTGCCTGCACGACGGGGGGCTTGTCGCGTTCCCGACAGAGACCGTCTACGGCCTGGGTGCTGACGCGCGTGACGACAAGGCAGTCGCCCGAATTTTCGCCGCCAAGGACCGACCGAGCTTCAATCCGTTGATCGTGCATGTGGCCAACCAGGCCGCCGCCGAGGGACTCGGAGCATTCGATGCCCGGGCCCGCAACGTCGTCGAACGCTTCTGGCCCGGGCCCCTGAGCATCGTCCTGCCGCGCCTACCCACATCTGGCCTGTCGCTGTTGGTTAGCGCCGGGCTCGAGACGGTCGCATTGCGTGCGCCGGCCCACCCGATCGCGCGGGACCTACTTTATCGCTTCGACGGGCCGATCGCCGCCCCGAGCGCCAACCGGGCGGGCGAGGTTAGCCCAACCCAAGCAGTGCATGTGGCGAATTCACTCGGTGATAGGGCAGATCTTATCCTCGACGGCGGCGACTGCCGTGTAGGACTCGAATCGACTGTCCTCGACTTGAGTGGTAATCGTCCGGAGATTCTGCGCCATGGCGCGGTTACCCGAGCCCAGTTGGTCGAACTACTCGACACGGTCGAAGATGCGAGCATCCCGACTAATGAGGGCGCCCCGCGCTCACCCGGACAGATCAGCCGCCACTATGCGACGGCAATCCCGATCCGCATCAATGTCACCGACCCGAGTTCCGACGAGGCCTTTGTGGCTTTTGGCGAAACGAACAATGAGAGCTCAGCAACAGTCCTTAACCTTAGCCCGTCGGGCGACTTGATCGAGGCCGCTTCCAGACTTTTTACCATCCTACGAACTCTTGACCGCGCGGAATTCGCAGGGATAGCGGTAGCGCCGGTACCTAACAGCGGGATCGGATGCGCCATTAACGACCGCCTGCGCCGTGCCGCCGCCGCGCACGCGGATTGAGACATACACCACACTCATGTTGCCCCGGACCGGTCTCCGGTCTAAATCAGAAGTCATGAATAAAATTGCATCCTGCATTAATCTGCCCGGCGGGCTTCTCAATAGGCTTTCTGACATCGTCGGCGCGGCCGGCCTTGTTACCGACCCCGCCGATATGGAAACCTATATCGCCGAACAGCGTGGACTGTTTCGGGGTGAAACGCCTTGTGTAGTCCAGCCCGCAACTACACCTGAAGTCTCCCAAGTAGTGAAAGCCTGCCAAGACGCTGGGGTCGCAATAGTCCCCCAGGGTGGTAACACCGGCTTGTGTGGTGGTGCAGTCGCATCGGGCGAAGTGATCCTTAGCCTCACCCGCATGAGCAAGATCCGAGAAGTCGATCCTGTCAACTTCACCATGACGGTCGATGCCGGCTGCGTGCTGGCGAACCTGCAGGACGTGGCCGAGGCGCATGACCGATTGTTCCCGCTCAGTCTGGGCGCAGAGGGCTCATGCCAAATCGGTGGTAACCTCTCTACCAATGCTGGCGGCACGGCGGTGATCCGATACGGTAACAGCCGCGAACTGACCCTCGGCCTCGAAGTAGTACTGCCCAACGGGGACATCTGGGACGGGCTGACCGGACTGCGTAAAAATAATACCGGCTACGATCTAAAGCACCTCTTCATCGGCGCCGAAGGAACGCTGGGAATTATCACCGGCGCAGTCGTGAAGCTGTTCCCAAGACCGCGCGTGCGCAGTACAGCCTTCATCGCACTGCGCGATCTCGACGATGTCCTTGAGGTGCTCGGTCGGGCCCGCAAGGCGAGCGGCGATACGGTGTCAGGCTTTGAACTCATTCCCCGGATTTGCATCGATATCTCGATCCGCCACACCGAGGGGAATTTCGAGTTCCTTGAAGGTAAACATGAATGGTATGCGCTAATAGAGTTCGAGAGTAGCGAGGAGACCCTGGACCTCACCAGCGCGATGGAGAACTTTCTGGCCTCCACCTATGAAGAGGGGCTCGTGGTCGACGCCACCATCGCCCAGTCGGATAGCCAGCGCGAGCAGTTCTGGTTCCTACGCGAGGCCATGGTCCTATCCCAGAAACCCGAAGGTGCGAGCATTAAAAACGACGTTTCGGTGCCCATTTCGCGGGTGCCCCAGTTCATCCGCGAGGCAAATGCCGCCGTCGCCGAGATTTATCCGGGAACACGCCCGCTCGCCTTCGGCCACGTGGGCGACGGCAATGTCCACTATAACTTATCACAACCAGTCGGCGCCGAACCGCAGGAATTCCTCGACCACTGGGATGAGATTACAGGACGGGTAGTCGCGATCGCGCTTTCCATGCGCGGTAGCTTTTCGGCCGAGCATGGAATTGGTAAACTTAAGGTCCATGATCTTGCAGCGCACAAATCGCCGGTCGAGCTTAGCATGATGCGCGCAATCAAAACCGCGTTCGACCCGAAAGGCCTGATGAACCCGGGTAAGGTTCTATAGGGTCGCCCTGCATGCATTACGTGCATTAGGAGAAAAAATGTCAGACTACAAAGCTCCCGTGCAGGACATGCAGTTCGTCCTTGAGAATCTCTGTGACATGTCTGGCCTGCGTGATTTACCAGCTTTCCAGGAAACGACCCGGGACCTAGTCGAGCAGATTCTTACCGAATCCGCACGGTTTACGGGCGAGATCATCGCCCCGCTGAACCAGACAGGTGATCAGCAGACTTCTACCCTCACTGACAATGCAGTGACAACGCCAGACGGGTTCAAAGAGGCCTATCAGGCTTTCGTCGAGGGCGGCTGGAATGGAACCCCCTTCGCTCCAGAACATGGCGGAATGGGACTGCCCTGGACAATTACCACTGCACTGCAGGAAATGTGGCAGTCCTCCAATCTCGCCTGGTCGCTATGTCCGTTGTTGACGATTGGAGCCATAGAGTCTCTCATTGCCCACGGCGCACCAGAACTGAAGGCGACGTACCTGGAGAAACTGGTCTCGGGTGAATGGGCAGGCACCATGAACCTGACCGAGCCCCAGGCAGGGACGGATCTGAGCCTGCTTAATTCGCGCGCCGAACGCGAGGGTGACCACTACCGTATAACCGGTCAGAAGATCTACATCACCTATGGTGAACAGGACTTTACAGACAACATTATACATCTGGTGCTTGCCCGACTGCCCGACGCCCCGCCAGGTGTGAAAGGCATAAGCCTATTCCTAGTACCCAAGTATCTGGTCAACGAGGACGGCTCGCTGGGTGAACGCAACGATGCCTATGCGATCGGGCTCGAGCATAAGCTCGGCATCCATGCAAGCCCCACCTGCGTCATGGCCTATGGCGAGAACAGCGACGGCGCGACCGGGTATCTGATCGGCGACGAGCATGACGGCCTGCGCTGCATGTTCACCATGATGA
>PBMH01000027.1 GCA_002722515.1 Alphaproteobacteria bacterium
AAATGCAAAAAAGCCGCCAGCCATTCCCGCCGCCGCACCTGCGAGTGTAAAGGCAAGCCAGCGGTGCCGGGTTACATCGACGCCGATTGCAGCCGAGCGCAAAGCCGAGTCACGGGTCGCGCGCAGCGTGTATCCAAACGGGCTGAAAACCGCGTGGCGCAGCCCCCAGATGACCCCCGCACATACGCCAAAGGAGAGATAATAGAAGACAATCGGCTCCGACGCCCATTCGCTCGGCCACACGCCGAGGATGCCATTATCTCCGCCAGTAAAACTGATCCACTGAAATGCGGCCGACCAAGCAATCTGCGCAAATGCAAGAGTCAGCATCGCCATGTAGATTCCGGACAACCGTACGCAAAACCAACCAAAAAGAAGCGCCCCTCCTGCGCCGGCCACCGGTGCCAATAGCAGTGCAGGCTCCATTCCGAGCGAGAGGTGAAATACAGCGAGCCCCGAGCCATAAGCACCAAGCCCGAAATAGGCCGCATGTCCGAAACTGATCAGTCCACCGCCCCAGATTAGAAAGTGCAGGCTCGCAGCGAACAGGGCCAGAATAGCAATCTCAGTGAGGACGACTATTGTGAACTCGCCGACTAACAAGGGCGAGAGAAGCCCGAGAGCAAGAACACCCAACCAGAAGGCTCTCACCAGCCCTCTTTCTGCGCGAATTGGCGGGTCGAAGTTACGCCGGTCCTCACCTTTGGTGAACTCCGGCCGCCCAAACAATCCGCTCGGCTTAAGAATTAAGGTAACGGCCATTACAAGGAAGACAAGTACCAATGTGATCTCGGGAAGGATCACTACACCGAAGGCCAGCAGTTCACTGACCAACACCGCAGCCACAAAAGCGCCCATGATCGATCCCATGCCGCCAATCACCACAACTACGAAAGCATCAACTATGATGTTGAGGTCCATCGCTAGGCTCGCCGCCTGCCGCGGGATCTGCAGCGCCCCGCCAAGCCCAGCAAGCATCGCGCCGAGTATGAATGTACCGGTAAACAACCAGCGCTGGTCAATGCCCAATGCCGCAACCATCTCCCGATCCTCGGTTGCTGCGCGCACGAGCACACCGAAACGGGTCCGGTGAAAAAGTAGCCATAATCCGCCCAGAACGAGGAAGGCGATAGCGATCATGAAAAAGTCATAGGCAGGCAGGGCGTGACCCATCAGCGTTACAGAACCATCGAGGCCAGGCATACGAGACGCGAAACGATCATCAGGTCCCCAGAGGATACTGGTAAAATCTTGGACTACGAGTACAACCCCGAAAGTAGCGAGCAACTGGAATAGCTCCGGAGCTCGGTAAATCCGGCGCAAAAGGCTCGTCTCCATCAAAGCACCAAAGCTACCCACGATGATTGCTGCCGCAAGCATCGCGGCAAGGTAACCTAAGAAGCTGTGGCCGATTACCGTCGAAAGGCTGTAGGCTACATACGCCCCAAGCATGTAGAGCGAGCCATGGGCGAAATTCACCACCCGGGTTACCCCGAAAACAATCGACAGGCCGACCGCGATCAAGAAAAGCGAGGCGGCGCTGGCCAAACCCGCTATCGCCTGTACGACAATAAAGCTCAATACATTCTCCGGCGCCGTAACGTTGCCTTGCAGCGGCAGCCAAGTCCCGCGTTACTAATTGGCGGGCCGCAGATTCCTAACCGTCGCGTCGTCGGGCAGGTAGTCGGCACCATCTGCGTAACGGAAATCCACCATGACGCCCTTGCCATCAACGTTTGCAGTGCGACCCACGTAGGCGCCCATCGTTGATTGATGATCGAGCGCGCGATAAGTGATCTTACCGAATGGCGTGTCCAGTTCTAAGCCCTTCATCGCAGCGACCATCTGATCGGTGTCCGTCGACCCGGCTTTCTCGAGCATGGCAGCAATTGTTAGGATCGTGTTGTAACCAACGATCGAGCCCGCACGGGGATAGTCGTTGAACCGGTTGACATAAGTATCACGAAAAGCCCTGTGCGCGGGATTCTTGATCGCCTGCCAGGGATAGCCGGTAACAATCCAGCCCTCGGGTGCCTCGCCCTTGAGCGGGTCGAGATATTCGGGTTCACCAGTCAAAAGGCTGACCACCTCGCGGTCCTTGAACAGACCACGCAGCTGACCCTCGCGCACGAATTTCGCAAGGTCGATCGAAAAGGTTACATTGTAGATTGCATCGGGCTTCGACTGAGCAAGCGCCTGAACAGTGGCGCCAGCATCTAGCTTGAAAAGAGCCGGCCATTGCTGCTCTACGAACTGGACGTCTGGACGCAGGGCCGTGAGTACGCCCTGGAACGCCTTAACAGCCGAATGACCATACTCATAGTTCGGGGCCACCGTAGCCCAGCGCGTGGCAGGAAGTTTTGCAGCCTCTTCGGCGAGCATCGCGGCCTGCATATAGGTCGAGGGCCGCAGTCGGAAGGTGTAAGCGTTACCTTTAGCCCAGACGATCGCGTCCGATAGCGGCTCCGCAGCCACGAACAACACCTTATTACGCTGCGCAAAGTCGGCAACGGCAAGTCCGATGTTCGACAGGAAGGTACCCGCGATCAAATCCACCTTCTCACGGCGCAATAGTTCCTCGGCAAACTTTACGGCATTGGCAGGCTTGGCACCGTCATCACGCGATATCACCTCGAGTGAACGCCCCAGAACACCGCCATTAGCGTTGATTTTCTCGAGGGCCAGTTGCCAGCCATTGCGGTAGGGCACGGTGAAAGATGCCAAAGGGCCGGTGTAGCTATTGATCTCACCGATCCGGATCGAATTCTGCTGAGCATGTGCACTGGGCGCCATCGCAATTGTTAACAGAAACACTGCGGCGAAGCTCAGCATGGCTGTCAGATGGTAGTAAATACACTTGCGAGACATGGTCACGCTCTCCTATGCAATCGGTAGTGTTCCGGCTGCATTAGCCGCGCTATTCCGTTCCCTTGTGGCAGGACAGTTCCACACCGTTCGCTTCAACATATACTCATAATTAGTCAAAGCTCAACGCCTAAAGAGTAGCTCGGCTCAAATCATGCACGCAGATACCATTCAGATGTATTGGTAGTCATAGACCGGTTTGGATATAGTCGTCCTAGGTTCAAGGGGGGGAATCATGACAATCAATGTTGCCGTTATTGGCGCAGGGCCGAGCGGCTTTTATACAGTGGACGCCTTACTCAAGCACGAGACGGATGTTCGCGTCGATATCATCGAACGACTGCCAACACCGTTCGGGTTAATCCGTGGGGGAGTCGCGCCGGATCACCAAACCACCAAAAAGGTCGCGCGTGTCTACGAGAAGACCGCCCTGAGCGATGGCGTTGGTTACTTCGGTAATGTCGAGGTGGGCCGTGACGTGACCATCGCCGAATTGCAGGACATCTACGATGCGATAGTGCTTGCCGTGGGTGCACCGCGTGACCGTAAGCTTGGCATCCCAGGCGAAAACAAAACAGGCGTCTTCGGCTCGGCCGACTTCGTGGGCTGGTACAACGGCCATCCCGATTTTACCGACCTAAAGCCCAAACTCAACACTGAGACGGTCGTGGTCATCGGTCAGGGCAATGTCGCTGTCGATGTCGCCCGGGTACTGGTTAAAACGCCCGAAGAGATGACCGAAACAGACATTGCAGATCATGCTGCCGACGCGATTGACGCTTCCCCGATCACTGATATCCACATGATTGGCCGGCGCGGACCGATTGAAGCAAAATTCACCAATGTTGAGTTGCGCGAGATGGGCAAGCTCGCTGACTGCCAACCGGTTATCAACGCTGCCCAACTACCCGACGAAGTGACCGGCGACTGGTCGGACCGCGACAAACGACTCAAGGATCGCAACCTCGCGACGATGAAAGAATTTCTAGACATCAGCCCAGAGGACAAGTCCAAGCGGGTACATTTTTCCTTCTACGCCAAGCCGGTCGAAATCCTCGGTGGTGATGCGGTTGAAGGTATCCGCATGGAAAATACCAAGGTCGAGGCCGGTCGCTCGGTCGGCACCGGCGAATTCTTCGAGATCGAATGTGGGTTGGTAATTCCAGCAATCGGTTATTTCTCCGATCCATTCCCTGGTGTGCCCTTTGATGCCGACAACGGCATCGTGATCCATGACGAGGGTCGGGTTGGCGACGGCATCTACGCGGTCGGCTGGATCAAACGCGGTCCGACCGGGGTCATCGGCACGAACAAACCGGATGGCGACATCGCAGCAACCCAAATCTTCGAGGACATAACCGGCGGCGCGAAGCCGGGCCGCGAAGCGTTGGAAGCCCTACTTGAGGAAAGATCTGTGCCGCGTTTGTCCTTCCAGGACTGGCTCAGGATAGACGAAGCCGAGGTGGCCGCCGCAAAGCCCGGTGCGCCACGCCGTAAATTCGTAACCATCGACACCATGATCGGCGCTCTTAACTGAGTGGCACAACACCTTTATTCAGCTTGCAAAGGCCAATTTGTGCTTGAAACGGGTCAACAAGCGGATGAAGGTAGTGCCGTGCAGCACCCCTGCGCTCAGCCGAACATGATTATAAATTCGACGTCGAATTAACGGGAAGGAAAAACTCGATGCCTGAGGCAGCAGCCATCGAAAGGCCGGAAGAAAACCGCCAAGAAATCGAATCCGCAGTCGTGCGATTTGCAGGCGACTCCGGTGACGGCATGCAGTTGACTGGTAGCCAATTCACCATGACGGCGGCGATCGCCGGTAACGATCTGGCTACCTTCCCCGATTTTCCAGCTGAGATTAGAGCACCTGCGGGTACTACCTTCGGTGTATCTGCGTTCCAGATTAATTTCGGTGCGCGGAAGATCATGACGTCGGGCGACCTGCTTGACGTTTTGGTGGTGATGAACCCCGCAGCGCTGGTCACCAACCTCGCCGACGTAAAACCGAACGGTATCGTCATAGCCGACTCCGGCGCCTTTAGTGACCGCAACCTGGCAAAGGCGGGCTACACAGAGAACCCGCTCGAGAATGACAGCCTCGAAGGCTATCGAGTAGTAAAGATTGATATGTCCCGCCTCACCGTCGAGGCGGTCAAGGAGTTCGGTCTCTCGAACAAGGAGGCGCTGCGCTCCAAGAATATGTGGGCTCTGGGCCTAATATATTGGATGTATGGACGAAAGCGGCAAGCCTCAGTCGACTGGCTCGAAGCGAAGTTCGCTAAAAACCCAGACGTCGCGAAAGCCAATATTGCTGCGCTCAATGCCGGCCATGCTTTCGGCGAGACTGCTGAGATGCCAGCCGAGCTGGGTACTTTCGATGTCGAGCCTGCCAAGATCGAACCTGGCCTCTACCGGACGATTACTGGCGCGGAATCGGTCTCGCTTGGGTTGCTCGCGGGCTCCCTGCTCGCGAACCTGAAGATTGCCTTCTGTTCCTATCCGATCACACCAGCCTCCGCACTGCTGCATCAGCTTGCACGGATGAAGGAATTCGGTGTCGTCACCTTTCAGGCTGAAGACGAAATCGCGGCTGCAGCGGCAGCCATCGGCGCCTCTTATGCGGGCTCCCTCGGGATCACCTCGAGCTCAGGTCCGGGTATCGCACTAAAAATGGAGGCGATTGGCTTGGCCATCGCAACTGAGCTGCCTCTGGTCATTATCAACTCCCAGCGAGCCGGCCCTTCAACTGGGCTGCCTACCAAAACCGAGCAATCGGATCTCTACCAAGCCGTCTATGGGCGCAACGGCGATGCACCAATGCCGGTGATTTCGGTCTCGACGCCGTCCGACGGTTACGAGGTGGCCATTGAAGCGATCCGAATCGCAACGAAATACATGACCCCGGTTATGGTCCTCACCGACGGTTACATCACCAATGCTTCGGAGCCCTGGTTGATTCCCAACGCAAACGACACCGAACGGTTCGATGTCAACTTCCGAACCGACCCGGAGAACTTCCAGCCATTCATGCGCGACGCTGAAACACTCGCGCGCCCATGGGTAAAGCCGGGCACACCGGATTTGATGCATCGCATTGGCGGCATTGAGCGCTCCTATGACAGCGGACATATTTCCTATGACCCCGACAATCATCAGAAGATGACGGAGGTGCGCGCCTCCAAGGTGCTTGGTATTTCGGATGACATCCCAGAACAGGAGGTCAGCGTGGGCGAGGCGGGCGCCAAGCTTGCGGTCATCGGCTGGGGCTCGACCTACGGGCCAATCAACCGAGCGGTTAGCAATATGCGTGAAGACGGTCTGGACGTAGCCCAGATCCATCTGCGATATATCTGGCCGCTGCCGCGCAATCTCGGTGAGCTTCTCAACAGTTTTGACAATATCCTGGTACCCGAGATGAATACCGGTCAGCTACGCACCCTGCTCCGTGACCAATATCTTCTGCCCGCTGAAGGGCTCAATAAAGTCAACGGCAAGCCGTTCCTTATCGGAGAGCTCGAAGACGCGATCCGAGCTCGGCTGGAGAAGTAAAATGAACATCCAAAGCCCACCGGAAAAACTGAAGGCCCGCGACTTCGCAACCGACCAAGAAGTTCGCTGGTGCCCAGGATGCGGCGACTACGCCATTCTTAAGGGTGTCCAGAACACTCTCGCCCAGCTGGAGGCCGATCCAAAGAATACGGTCTTCGTATCAGGCATCGGTTGTGCCGCACGCTTCCCCTACTACATGGAAACCTATGGCTTCCATACAATCCACGGCCGCTCTCCCGCTGTCGCCTCAGGTGTGAAGCTGGCCAATCCGGAACTCGACGTCTGGGTTGTCGGCGGTGACGGCGATATGCTGTCGATCGGCGGCAACCATACGATGCACGCGATCCGTCGTAACATCGACCTGCAGATTCTGTTGTTTAATAACCAAATCTACGGCCTGACCAAGGGGCAGTATTCACCAACCTCAAAGATTGGCACCAAGTCGCCGTCCACCCCGCTTGGCTCCATTGATAATCCTGTATCAGCGGCCCAGTTCGCACTCGGCGTAGGTGGTACCTTCATCGCACGCTCCTCGGACATCCTGCAGAAGCATCTGCCCGAAGTCCTCAAACGCGCGTATACCCACAAAGGTGCGTCCTTCGTTGAGATTTTCCAGAACTGCATCGTTTACAATGACGGCGCCTTCAAGCATTTCACCGAGAAGAGCATCCAGGCCGAGATGCAGATTCATCTGGGACATGGCCAGCCGCTGTTGTTCGGCGAAGATAAATCGAAAGGCCTAGTTCTGAACAGGGAAGAGATGCGGCTCGAGGTGGTCACCCTTGGCGAGAACGGCATCACCGAATCCAATATCGCAATCCATGACGAGACCAATCTTAGCCTTGCGACGATGCTGGCGCAGATGGATCCACCGGATTTCCCGGTGGCGCTCGGCGTCCTTTATGCTGAGCCGGCGCCAACCTACGAATCCGCGGTCCATACCCAGATCGAACAGGCGACCAAAGACGGCGGTACAGCCGATCTAAACCGGCTCCTTCAGCGTGGCCAGACCTGGACTGTTGAATAGACCGCCCACTGGCCTCGCGGGCCTGCGACCGATAGGCGCAGCGTGTTGCACCCAACCGCGCAAAACCTCAGATTTCTGACTTATGAAAGATATCTGAATTGGACGCATGACCTACACAATCCAAAGCGGCAAAGTGAATCATCTGCACTACCGCAACGATCGCGCCATCGGTCGGTGGCTCTTCGTATGCGCCGCAATGGTATTCATTATGATTGTGATCGGTGGCATCACACGACTGACGGAGTCCGGCCTATCGATCGTTTACTGGCGACCTGTGACAGGCTTCCTGCCGCCGCTTACCGGTGCGGCCTGGCTGGAAGCCTTCGAAGCATATCGGAATAGCCCGCAATATCTCCAGATCAATGCCGGGATGACCATTGCGGAGTTCCGCACCATCTTCTGGTGGGAGTATATCCACAGGGCTTGGGGACGGCTAATTGGACTGGCCTTCTTCCTGCCCTTTGTCTGGTTTCTAGTCCGCGGTCGGCTTCGTCGAGACCTTGTCCCGCGGCTAACATGGCTGTTTCTGCTCGGGGGCGCCCAAGGCTTTCTCGGTTGGTACATGGTCCGCAGTGGACTCGTCGACGTGCCCGAAGTCAGCCAGTATCGGCTTGCCGCCCATCTTTCGTTAGCCTTCCTGATATACACCACCCTCATCTGGACCGGCCTTTCACTTACCTATCCGGTTAGCCAGATTGCAAAGGACAGAATCGCATTGCGTGCTCTTCGCTCGGCCCTTGGCGTTCTGCTGCTGATCGCCGCGACAATCTTGTCCGGCTCGTTCGTCGCTGGAACCGATGCCGGCCTGACCTACAACAGTTTCCCGCTGATGGATGGCTCCATTTTCCCTCCAGGTTATTTCGATAGCCCCGCCGCACCGTTCGAAGACCATGGTACAATCCAGTTCCATCACCGGTTACTGGCAATGGCGAGCCTGATCGGCGTCGGTGGGCTTTGGTGGCAGAGCCGTTGGCTGGAGCTCGCATCCCGGACCCGCGTGGTAGCAAACATGCTCTTGCTAGTGGCATTGGCCCAGGTTGTACTCGGTATCACCACGCTGGTGTTGGCCGTCCCGGTGCATGTCGCAGTTACACATCAGGCCGGCGCGGTACTGTTATTCACGATGATCCTTTGGTTTTTCTACGACCTACGTAGCGCATGCAGCAACGTTCAAGACGGAGATCGTTCCGCCTTACAATAGCTATATTCTGGCGGAGATGGATGCCTAGAAGGTACAACCCGTCAAGCTAGCAGAGGCCATCTGCAATTCAATACTGCAGTACGGTATCTTCTATAATTGTGACTTTCTACTAACGACGACAGGTTCAGTTCGACCACCGGCTGACAGTTCAAGGGGGCCCTCAGTCGACCTCGCCGCGCAGTGCCTTATAGGCCTTGAGAGCGCGCGCGCGCGCGTTTGCGTGATCAACCATCGGTTCCGGATAATTCTCGCCCAAGACCAATCCAGCTGCGGCCCGCACATAGTCGGGCGCAGCCCAGGGCTTATGGACCCACTTATCTGGCATCCCTGCAATTTCTGGTATCCAGCGCCGTACATAACTGCCCACAGGATCGAACTTTTCACCTTGGCTGATTGGATTAAAAATCCGGAAGAATGGAGCAGCGTCAGCACCAGAGCCAGCAACCCACTGCCAGTTGCACACATTGTTCGCGAGGTCGGCATCGACCAGCGTATCCCAGAACCACGACTCACCTGACCGCCAGTCGATCATTAGGTGCTTGATGAGAAACGATCCGACGATCATTCGCACTCGGTTGTGCATAAAGCCCGTATGCCATAGCTCGCGCATTCCGGCATCAACCAGCGGATAGCCGGTCCTCCCCTGTTGCCACGCGATCAGACCGACAGGGTCGTCACGCCAAGGGAATCCATCAAAATGTTTGCGCCAATTGGACACAGCAAGCTCCGGGAAGTGAAAAAGCAGATGATGATTGAAGTCCCGCCAGGCCAGCTCTCGAAGAAACGCCTCGGCACCTCTGGCCACGGCTCCGCCTTTGTCGAGATACGCTGCCGCCGCACGCCAGACACCATGCGGACCTATCTCACCCCAATGGAGATACGGCGACAGACGCGACGTGTCTGCATGGTCAGGCCGGTTACGATTGTTCGGATAATCTACGACGGTGTCATCTAGAAATTTAGCTAGACGTGCCTGCGCGGCAGCCTCCCCAACACTAAAGCTATCCCGTATCCCACCTGCCCAGTCCGGCGCCGACGGCAACAACGACCAGCCGACCAGCTCATCCGGCATTAGCTCCTTCGCTGCCGGAAGGCTTTGAGGCAACTCGGCAAACGCGGGCGCTTGATAAAGTTCACGCAGACGCCTCCAGTAGGGACTGAACACCTTGTAGGGAGCACCCTGCCCTGTCTCAATCTTCCAGGGCTCTATTAGCAACGATCCGTTGAAGCTTTCCGCCGACACGCCTGCGGCGCACAGCATCTCCTTAGCTGCTGTATCCCTCGCTACTGCCCCGGGTTCATAGCAGCGGTTCCATACGACCTCAGCCGCCCCCGATTCCTGAACGACCCGGGACAGTTCGACCTGAGCCATTCCCCGACGCAAGAGCAACTGTAACCCGCGCTCACATAAATTCGCCGCCAGCGATTCCAAGCTGTGATGAAGCCACCAGCGTGACGCGCCACCCAAGGGTCGAGTACCCGGGCTCTCCTCGTCCAGGATGTAGAGTGGCAGAATAGGGCGACCAGTCTCGGCAGCTGCAAGCAGTGCAGGATTGTCAGTAATACGAAGGTCCTGGCGAAACCAGACAATGATGGGCGCTTTGGCTGACATGCACTTCGTACGTCCGGCAGCGCGTTTCGGATCTGGTAGAAGTTGTTCATGGTGGGACGGAAGCGGGCCAGCCAGACGAATTAGAAAGATCCACAACCGCTGTGCATGCAGGCCGAGAGGTACCGCCCGCTCCGTATCTTAGCCGAAGGCTAGGCGCAGGTCAGCGATACGCGCATCAAGTACGTCAGACGCATAGGCCTTAGGCGGCGCAAATCCCCAGACCGGGCTCGGCCAGGCCAAATCTCTAGTAAAGCGCGCCACAACATGGATGTGGAGCTGAGGCACCACGTTACCCAGTGCTGCAACGTTGACCTTATCGGGCGCAAACAGCTCAACCAGTGCCTGGCTCGCCCGGCTAATCTCTCGGCCAACGGAAACCATGTCGTCGGGCGGGAGATCATGGAAATCCCGTAGACCAGGTTGCGCAGGTACCAACACGAGCCAGGGATAATTGGCGTCGTTACACAACAACAATTCACTAAGTGACCATGTGGCAACTGGTACACAGTTCGCAGCGAGTTCGGAATGCAAACTAAATTCAGCCATGATGCACAAGCCTTCTTGGGGTTGCGAGACGTTGTATTCTAACGCTCTCGGTCCAGAACCTCACCCACTAGTGAATGCGCGTGCCGTGGGACAATATCGCAGAACCATAACAGGTCGGAAAACCATTATGAAAACTGTCTGGTACGAGAAACTAGGACCCGCGCGCGAAGTTCTATCCTTCGGCGAAATGGAAACATCCGAACCAGGGCCTGGCGAGGTACGCGTGAAGCTTCACGCCTCCGGGGTAAACCCAGCGGATGTAAAACGTCGGGGGCTCGGCACCTATGGCATGGAGCATCCTCGTATCATCCCCAATAGCGATGGCGCGGGCACGATCGATGCGCTTGGCGAAGACGTAAGTCATCTTGGGATGGGCGAGCGGGTCTGGCTATTCAACGGCCAACGTCAGGGCCGCGCCTACGGCACGGCAGCCGAATACATCACGCTTGATGCCGGGCTCGTCGCACCTCTACCCGACGATCTCGACTTCGACGCTGGCGCATGCCTTGGAATTCCCTGCATGACGGCCCACCGCAATGTATTCGCCGACGGCCCCGTCAACGGCCGGACCATACTCGTGACTGGCGGCGCCGGTGCCGTTGGTCATTATGCTGTCCAATGGGCAAAATGGGGCGGCGCAAATGTGTTGGCCACGGTGAGCTCGAATGAGAAGGCCGCACATGCTCGCGCGGCCGGCGCTAATCACACGGTCAACTATAACGATGTAGATGCGGCGAAGCAGATCCTCGACCTAACCAACGGTATCGGCGTCGACCGGATTGTCGAAGTAGATCTCGCGGCGAACCTCGAACTGTCGAGTCAAGTTATCCGATCGGGCGGGATCGTCTCGGTGTATGCCTCAATGGGTGATCCCCAGGGGATATTCATGCGCATGGCACCCAAAAACGCACTACTACGTTTTATGGTTCTGCACAGTGTGCCACGCGAGGCAACCGACGCCGCCCGGTCGGATATCAAAACCTGGCTCGCCGCCGGACATGGCACTCACAACATCGCCGGCACCTTCCCGCTCAATCAATGCGTGGAAGCACACGAATTCGTAGAATCCGGTAATAAGCTAGGCACGGTCATAGTCCGACCGACGGAATAATGCTGAAGTTTAGTTAACGATGCTATCAACACATCACCATTTTATGACGTACGGAACAGAGTAGAGACGTGACCGTCGAAGACACCCGCTATTCACTCCATACGTCATTCGTACGCCCCACTCAGGGGAAAACAGAAACTGCGGAAAAAACCTAATTCTTTAGGAAGTTATACTGCCTAAAATACCGGCCATCGATCTTGGTCCGATAGGATTTCGGCCTGTTTGACATTGGCAGAGTGACAAGCGCTTCAGGCTCGTCCCATCAGCAACGGCAAAGAATGTTGACGAGCAATGACCGTTGCCGTTTACCGACGCCGTTTTTTGCGGCTGCCAAAACATTGGCCCCGCTGGGGAAACTTCCCTGAATCTGATGCCGACCCCGATGAAATGGACCGGCAGATAGTGCATTACCTAGACGTTATCGGGACCATCTAGAACAAAAGGCTCCCGGAGACGATGTCCCACGGGAGCCTAAATTAGCTATCGTATCACGTGGCCAAAAGAGAAAACCACCATATCGTGACGGGGTTTTGTCATGTGCGGCACTCACCGTCTAATCCGCATCCACCCCATCCGCAGCGGCGGTCCCGGTGGCAGGGTCTTTAAGTTTACGGTCTCAACTTAGCGACGGAATTAGGCACTAGTGTGACGATGTCAGGCCAAGCCGCACCGCCCCGCGAGTGAACAGAAATCAAGCGTTTGCAGAGATTACGAGGACGCAGCTTAACTGCGACCATCCAGCACTACGGCCACCCGCTTCTTGAGTTATAGGGGCTTCGGAATCGGCCGATAGATCAGCATCCATACAAAAGCGGCAAGCTGAAGGGTCAGCGCAATGCCAAAGGCAGTGCGATAACCCATGATGGAGTAGGCGCCATCAGCAGCGATCGGCCAAATGTTGATCACCTCGCCTATACCCCATTGCAAGGCAAACGCCGCACCAAATATCAGTAAGTTCTGGGACGTGCTTGCGCGCCCGGCAAACTCGGGTGGAAACATGCGCGCCAGCACGGAAAACATCACTACGCCAGTGGTTCCGGTAGCGCCGAAGATGAACCAGAGCACTCCCGGTGCAGACGTCCATTCAAACAGCACCAGAAGCTGGGTCAGAATGAAGAGCGCCATCCCGCCAGCGGCCGTCACCAGGGGCGGGATGTTACGTCGTGCAAGCCGCTCAGCGATTAGTCCTACCGCTACATTCCCAAGCACGAAGCC
This sequence comes from Alphaproteobacteria bacterium, assembly GCA_002722515.1. GTDB lineage: Bacteria > Pseudomonadota > Alphaproteobacteria > UBA6615 > UBA6615 > UBA8079. The sequence goes on from PBMH01000027.1 coordinate 13,133, forward strand.
GGCAGCCCCAGCCAGCAGCGTAAAACTGATAGCCCGGGAATCTAGCCCGGCGATATCGCGCAGCCAAGGCCCTGCCCACAGGGTCTGGATTGCGAGGAAGCTACCCTGCGACAGCGCCGCCAATGGTGCGACCCGCCAGAATAGGCCGCTTCGATAGATCGAAACCATACCGGCAACGCGTGAGGCCATTGGCTCGAACGCGCCGGCCCGATCGCGCTCGGGCACCACGAACCAGATTGCCGCCGCAACCCACAAGGTTACGAAAGCCAAGGCGACGAAGCCATAGCGCCAGCCCACTTCCGACACAAGCACCTCTGTTGGCGCGGTCGCGACCATCGCTCCCAGACCGCCAAAGGCGACCACGAGGCCGTTCATGAGGGGGAGTTTTCCGCTAGGGAACCACTCGCCCATGGCCTTAAACGCACCCATCAAACAGGCCGCGACACCCAGTCCTATCAGGGCCCGGCCGGCGACGAGACTCCAAAGCCCGTCGCCGATGGAAAACAGAAATGCGCCAACAGCTGCGACCAGCAAAAGTAAGGTCACCACACGGCGTGGCCCGTGACTATCGAGATAGATGCCGACGGGAACCTGCGCCGCAGCAAAGGCAATGAAATAGGCACTGGTAAGCATTCCCAGCTCGCCAGGCGAAAGCGACATCTCCAGCGCCAGATCCGGTCCTATCACAGCGTTCACGGTGCGATACAAATAGGAGAAGAAGTAGCCCATCGCGAAGGGCAGAAAAATCAGTGCAAACAGCTGCACGGCGGGGAGTCGATCCACCGCACGGGTTGAAAACTTCGTCATCTAAAAACCACGGAACTTGGGCTTTTTTCGGTCCTTAAACGCTTTAAAGCCGGCTAGATAATCATCGCTGTCCGCGTAGTCGAACTGGGCTTCAAGCTCAGCCCGGCTCAACGGTCGTGGGTCGGTGAGTCGCTCAAGTGCTTTCCGATGATAATGATGGGACTGGGGCGCACCCTCAGCAATCCTTCGGGCGGCCTTCATGACCTCTTCCTCGAGATCTTTATCGGGTACGACCCGAGTTAGCAGGTTCTTCGAGACGGCTTCTGCGGCGGAAATTGCGCGACCCTCAAGAAGGATCTCAGCAGCCACGGCTCGCCCCCCGGCGTCGACCAAATACTGAACAAGATGGTAGCCGAGGAAGAGACCTATATTTTTAGCCGGAACACCGAACCGCCCCGACTCGCCCGAGATGCGCAAGTCAGCGGCGAGAGCCAATTCGAAACCTCCGCCAATGCAGAACCCGTGGATCATGGCAATCACCGGATGACGAGAGTTGCGCACCCCAAGAAAAGCCCGGTCGGTAGCGGCTTCATAGACCTTCACCTTTTTGCGGTCGGACCGTTCGGCTTCAAAGTTAGTAATATCAGCACCAGCGCAGAAGGCTTCCTCGCCCGCCCCGCGCAGGACGATACAGCGCACATCATCGTCCTCGCCAAGATCATCAAATGTTTTGCCAACGGCAATCCAGTCCTGCAGGCGCAGTGCATTCCGCTTCTCTGTGCGGTGAAGGGAGATAATGGCGATGTCATCGTGGCGCTCGACCTGAACGGTATCGGACATGAGGCTCTCTCTATTAGTTCGACTTTTTTCCGAAAGAATAGGCAAACAGTATCGCGCAATTCCGCAGCGGTTACGAAAAGGAGTGCTAATTGATCAGGCCGCGACCCTCGCCGGGGTTCTTGTGCACCCTCGACCGCTCTTTGGAAAACCAGGTAAGCGTATCCTCGATGACTGATCGTTCTACGTCTCGGGTGATGAATACTATTCGCGTTCGCCGGTCCTCGGACGGCCATGAATCAAGCACAGCAGGCGGGTGAAAAACGTGCTGTACTCCGTGGATCACCACCGGTCGATCCATCTCAGATACATTGACAATTCCCTTGATTCGCAGAAGGTCTGGGCCCTTGAGCATCATTATAGTATCAAACCACTGTTCCAACGCATCAAGACGTAACGGCTCATCATAGGTCACGCAGAAAGAACTAATCCGATCATCGTGGCGGTTCACGTCGTGGTCATGGTCATGGTCATGGTCATGGTCATGGCTCTTACCATGTTCGATCGCATAGGCCTCATCACGCAGCCAGCCGGCCACATCTGCCGCCTTGGTCTTTGGGTCGAACAGGCCCGCATCAAAAAGCTGGGCCGGGTTCACCTCACCATTAACCACGGTGATACGCGGGGCAGCCGGGTTCGCCGCAACTAAACGCGTCTCGAGCCTCACCCGTTCGGCGCTATCCGCCAGATCCGTCTTGGTCACCAACAGCCGGTCGGCGACTGCCACCTGCTTTACGGACTCAAACTGCCGTTCGAGGGTATTGGCGCCATTGGCCGCATCGACGGTGGTGATTACCCCGTCGAGACGGAAGTAATTTGTCACCAAATCGTCAGACATTAGCGTGTGCAGGATAGGTGCGGGATCAGCCAAACCCGTAGTCTCGATTAGCACTCGGTCGAAGGACGGTACATCCTCGCGCATACGAAGCATGATCATGTCGCGTAGCGTGTTCACCAGATCACCGCGCACAGTGCAGCACAGGCAACCGCTGTTCAGTAGCACCATATCCTCGCTACCTGACACCATTAGCTCGTGGTCGAGACCCACCTCGCCAAACTCATTGACGATGACGGCGGCCTTATCCATTCGCGTGTCATGCAACACATGATTCAGTACGGTCGTCTTGCCGCTGCCCAGGAAGCCCGTTAGCAAGGACACCGGGATCAAATCTTCCGTGGTTTTCGCCGGCTCTTCGTTCATCTCCACCTCAATTACTTCGGAGGCTGCTTGACATTCGCAGTCCGCAAACCGTTATAACACGCAAAAAACGGGGTGCGGCAATCCTCGCCCCATACGGAAAGCGGTAAGATGTCAGATAATCCCATGTTCGCCGATCGCCAAACCATAGAGCAAGTCGAGGAAGGCCATGTACTAGCTCCGAAATTCGACGCTGCCGGCCTGATACCCGTGGTCACCACCGACGCCGAGAGCGGCGAAGTGCTCATGCATGGTTACATGAATGCCGAGGCGCTGACCAAAACCATTGAGACAGGCAAAGCCCATTACTGGTCGCGATCGCGCGAGGTTCTCTGGCAGAAGGGTGCAACCTCAGGCTTGGTGCAGAAAGTGAAGGAAATCCGCATCGACGACGATCAAGACGCCGTCTGGCTGCGGGTCGAGGTCTTGGGTGGCGCGAGTTGCCATGTTGGATACCGATCCTGTTTCTACCGATCGGTGCCCATCGGCGCAAAAGATGACACACCAATAGAGTTGGGTTACGAAGAGACAGAGAAGGTGTTTGACCCAGCCGACGTCTACGGCGATGCACCAAACCCGACAAAGCTTTAGTTTTCAGTCAACCTATCGTCAGGGGCGCTTGCGCGGATATCCAGAGTCAGAGGCCGTTGCCCCTGTGTCCACCCGTATTTATTTTATGCTCGGCTTCGCGAAAGGTCGCCCCTATAGCGTCTCCACAAACCGCACGGGTTCGCCCACTGGCACGTCGGCGAGTTCACCATCGCGCATCACCACGTTGCCCCGAATGATGGTCCCTACGGGCCAACCGGTAATCTTCATACCCTCATAGGGCGACCAGCCGCATTTGTAGGCGAGCCAGTCAGACGTGATCTCACGCCTAGCTTTCAGATCGACCAGCGTGAGGTCCGCATCGTAGCCCCAAGCGATCCGGCCCTTCCCGGCAATATTGAAGATGCGCTGCGGTCCCGAACACAAGAGGTCGACCAGCCGCGCCAGACTTAGACGTCCGTTAGCCACATGGTCGAGCATAACGGCCACCGTCGTCTGTGCACCGGGCATGCCCGAGGGGCTCGCCGGATAGGACTCAGCCTTTTCCTCTTTGGTGTGTGGCGCATGGTCCGAGCCAATAACATCGAACACGCCTTGCACGACCCCACGCCACAGACCGGCCTGATGGGCAGCATCGCGGATTGGCGGGTTCATTTGTGCATAGCTGCCGAGATGTTCGTAGCAGTCAGGTGCAGCCAGGGTCAGATGCTGAGGGGTAACCTCGCAGGTAGCTACGTCCTTATACTGGGCGAGAATCTCGACCTCCTCGACCGTCGTGATGTGCAGCACATGCACGCGCCGGCCGATCTCCCGTGCGATCGACAGGAGTCGCTTAGTTGAACGGATTGCGGTCTCCTCGTCACGCCAGACAGGATGTGAGGAAGGGTCCCCCTCGATCCGCTCCGCTTTGCGTTCGTTCAGCCGGTATTCATCCTCGGAATGAACTGACATACGACGTGTACCATTAGATAGCACACGGCGCACCGTATCGTCATCGGGCACCAGAAGATCACCGGTGGAGCTACCCATAAACATCTTCACGCCGCAACAGCCGGGCACGCGCTCCAGCTCTGCTAGCTGGTCAGCATTGTCCGCCGCCGCGCCCATGAAAAATGCGTGGTCGGTCCAGGCTCTGCCCTTGGCACGGGAAATCTTATCGGCCAGCGCTTCAGCGCTGGTGGTCAGAGGGTTAGTGTTGGGCATCTCAAAAACAGCCGTGATCCCGCCGAGCGCCGCCGAGCGGGTACCAGATTCGAGGTCTTCTTTCTGCTCGTTCCCCGGCTCACGAAAATGCACCTGACTGTCAATCATCCCCGGCAGAACCGTCAAGCCCGACGCATCAATGATCGTTTCGGCATCGGCCGCGCCCGCATCACCCAAATGGGCGATGCGCCCGTCACGCACGGCAACGTCGGTTCGAGTGAGCCCGCATGTGGACCAGACCTCGCCACCCTTGATGATTAGATCGTATGTTTCAGTCATAGCCTATTCGTATCATTCCGCTGCAGTGTCTAACAGTAGGTGGTAATCCACAGATGGCCTAATCGCTGCTCGTAAGCGTGGCAACGAAATCCGACATGACGTCGAGTACACCTTCAGCAGCATCATGGTGGGGTGCGTGACCGCACTCGGGGACCATCACCGTATCGACTGAACCCGACGACTGTTGCCCGATGGCGGCGAGCTGCGCCTCGGTTCCGTATTCATCGTTAACACCTTGAATCACAAGGGTTGGACAAGTGATCCCTGGCAGATATTCCTCGATGTTCCAATCACGAAATACGGGTGACAGCCAGATGTCGTTCCAACCCCGGAACGTCTTGTCACCGTCCGTATGTCGGCAGGCGATTCGCGTGGGTAGATCGGTGCTCTCATACGCGATCTTCGCATCCTCGATACCAGAGATACTCTCGTCTTCGACGAAAAAGTGAGGTGCTTCGAGGATTAGTCCACGCACAGGCCATTGTCCTGCACCGGCATGGATTGCAGCGATGGAACCGCCGTCGCTATGTCCCACCAGGATTGTATCATCCAGATCGAGAGCATCGCGGATGGCTGGAAGCACCTCAAGCGCCTCAGCATGCATATAGTCGATCCCGCGGGATGCCTCCAGTACATCCGATCCGCCATACCCATAGCGGGAGTAGACCAGTGCTGTTAGGTCCGTTGCTTCGGTCATTAGCGCCGGAAAATCCCGCCATAGACCGGCAGAACCAAGCCCCTCATGCAGGAAAACCAGTGTCGGGCCGTCGCGATCATGGCCCGCGGTCCAGTAATATTCGAGTCGCCTGCCGACGGCGTCCAGATACTGCATGTCGGGGATGAATGTGGATGTCATAAAAAATTTCCTCTTCCGGTCTCACCAATTGGATGAAGAAACCAAATATTGGGTCTACAAAATGATTGGGTTCAACTACTGTTCTAGCGGGATTCAGGAGGAGATTATGATCCCATGATTGCTTTTGAAACACACCCGGACCGCTACCGGCACTGGAAACTTTCATTCGACGGACGTGTCGCTACCCTGACACTAGACGTAGACGAGACCGCCGGACTAGCCCCGGGCTACGAGCTCAAACTCAACTCCTATGATCTTGGTGTCGACATCGAGCTTTACGACGCAATCCAGCGGCTGCGCTTCGAGCACCCGGAAGTGGCCGCAGTGGTAATCACTTCAGCTATGAACCGGGTGTTCTGCGCCGGGGCAAATATCCCGATGCTGAAGGGGTCGAGCCACGACCATAAGGTCAACTTCTGCAAGTTCACTAATGAGACCCGCAACGCCATCGAGGATGCAAGTGAGAATTCTGGCCAAACCTATATCTGCATGATTAACGGCACGGCAGCCGGCGGAGGCTACGAGCTAGCGCTAGCCTGCGACGAAATCCTTCTAATCGACGATGGATCGAGTGCAGTATCCTTGCCCGAGGTCCCACTGCTTGCGGTCCTGCCAGGCACCGGCGGGCTGACCCGAATCGTCGACAAACGCCACGTTCGCCGGGACCGTGCAGACTTCTTCTGCACCACAGGTGAAGGTCTAAAGGGCAAACGTGCGCTAGAATGGAATCTAGTCGATACGTTGGTACCGCGCTCGAGGATCGACGAGACCATCGCAGCACATACGCGCGCGCGGGTCGCTGCCTCCGACCGGCCGGAAGACGGGCACGGTATCGAGCTTAAACCACTCACACGCGACTACGCCGACGCAGAGATTACCTACCCAAATCTCCGCGTCTCCCTCAACCGTAAGGCGCGAACCGCAACTTTTCGTATGCGGGGGCCTAGCGAGGCACCGCCAGAAGATCTCTACAAAATCTACGCCGCTGGGGCTGATTTCTGGCCCCTCGCGATTGCCCGCGAACTGGACGATGCAATTCTACATCTGCGCTTCAACGAAACTGATATCGGCACCTGGGTTTTTCGTACCGAAGGTGACGGAAAAATACTCGCGGCCCATGACGCGGCATTGCTCGAGTACGCCGATGACTGGCTGGTACGCGAAATAACACTCCACCTGCGCCGTACATTGAAGCGCATAGAAGTCTCAGCACGCTCCCTAATCACCCTGATCGAGCCGGGCTCCTGCTTCACGGGAACGCTTCTTGAACTTGTATTGGTCGCAGACCGCAGCTACATGCTCGACGGACAATTCTCGGAAGACAAGTCAAACGTAGCTCCCGCCACAATCATGCTAACCGGGATGAACGCAGGCCCGCTAGAGATGTGTACCGGCCTGACCAGACTGCAAACGCGTTTCTATGGCCACGACGATGCCCACACCGCGGCACTGGGCGAGATTGGTACAGAACTCGAGGCGGCCGACGCCGAAGCACTCGGGCTCGTCACCTTCGCACCCGACGACATCGACTGGGAGGACGAGGTGCGGCTCGCCATCGAAGCCCGAGCCGCCTTCTCTCCCGACGCGCTGACAGGTATGGAAGCAAACTTGCGTTTCCCAGGCCCCGAAACTATCGAGAGCAAGATCTTCGCGCGGTTAAGCGCATGGCAGAACTGGATTTTCCAACGTCCCAACGCCATCGGAGACGACGGCGCACTAGAGCTCTTCGGCACCGGCAAGCAACCCGAATATGACCGCAAGCGGGCATGAGACGATGAAGGCTGATTATAACGAAATAATCCCCAACAACGTTAACTTGGGTGACGACCGGCGCCTGTTGCGCGCACTCGAACGCTGGCAGCCAGCATACATACAGTGGTGGAAGGAGATGGGGCCTGTCGAATCCAACGATATCGAGGTCTACTTGCGCACCGCCATCAGCGTCGATACTGACGGCTGGGCCAACTTCGATCACGTGAAGATGCCGGACTATCGCTGGGGCATCTTCCTGGCCGAGCCTAGGCCGAGCCGCAAGATCGGCTTCGGCGCTCATAAGGACGAGCCAGTCTGGACCGAAGTGCCCGGAGAATACCGAACCGAGCTGCGCCGGCTAATCGTCACCCAGGGCGACACAGAGCCAGCCTCGGTAGAGCAGCAGCGCAAGCTGGGCCGTACGGCACCATCCCTCTACGATCTGCGCAATCTCTACCAAGTGAATGTCGAGGAGGGCCGTCACCTTTGGGCCATGGTCTATCTACTGCACGCCTATTTCGGGCGCGACGGTCGCGAGGAGGCTGACGAGATGCTGGAACGGCATGCCGGCGATCCTGATCGGCCGCGCATCCTGCAGGCCTTCAATGAGCAGACTAACGACTGGCTTTCTTTCTTCATGTTCACCTATTTTCAAGATCGGGACGGCAAGTTCCAGCTCGCCGCGCTGGCGGAGTCCGGGTTCGACCCGCTCTCGCGGACCTGCCGTTTTATGCTCACGGAGGAAGCCCACCACATGTTCGTTGGCGAGACGGGCGTCATGCGCATCCTGCAGCGGACTTGCGAGCTAATGCGCCTACACAATACGACAGACGTGCACCCCTTCGGGGGCATCAACCTAGGGATTGTCCAGAAATGGATCAACTTCCACTATTCTATCTGTCTAGACCTGTTTGGCTCGGAGCGATCGACCAATGCCGCCAACTACTTCTCTATGGGCATCAAGGGACGCTACCAGGAGGCGAAGTTGGACGACGATCATAAACTCGACGGCGAGCAGATGGAGATCCCGAAAGTGACCGATGAAGGCATCAAGACCGAGACTATTTCAGCACTGACGGCTATGAATCTGAAGCTGCGCCAAGATTACACTTCCGACAGCCAGCGCGGCCTCAACCGATTCAACAAGATGATTGCCACCCACGAAATCGATGCAACCCTGACCCTACCTGATGAGAAGTTCAATCGCTCCATAGGCATCTATTCAGGCATTGAGGCTACACCCGAAGGTGATCTAATTTCTTCAGAAGAGTGGAACAAACGCAAGGCGGCATGGCTACCAACCGATGAAGATCAGGCCCACGTGAACTCGTTGATGGTGCCCGTCACCCAGCCCGGGAAAATGGCCGGCTGGATCGCGCCGCCCAAGCGAGGCATTCACGGTCGACCAGTCGACTTCGAATATGTGCTATTTCACTGATAGTTGATGCCGTGATTCCCAATACAGTAAGCGTCGACACATCCACCAGCCCCGCGACTATTGTCTTCGCGAATCGATTTAACGTGGCCGTTACCTTCATCGACCGGCATATAGAAGAGGGTCGGGGCGATAAGATCGCCATACGCGACAACCACGGCGACACCAGCTATGCCCAGCTCGCCGAGAATGTAAACCGAGCAGGTAACGCGCTGGCCGCGCTGGGCATCGCCCAAGGCGACCGGGTGATCCTAGCAATAAAGGACTCTCCGGCCTTTTTCTTCGTCTTCTGGGGTGCGATTAAGGCGGGCTTCGTCCCCGTGCCAGTGAACACACTCTTACGCGCAGATGATCACCAGTTCATTATTGATGATTCTAGAGCCACCTGCGTCATCTGGTCGCCCGAATTCGCCGAGACCATGCAGCCGGCTATCGCCACTGCGGCCCCAGACCACAGCTTCCCGACCGAGGGAGACGCTAAAAGCCTTGCCAACCGTATGGCCAACGCTTCACCGGCCCTAGAACCCGCCGCCGCCACGGCTGAATCCGACTGCTTTTGGCTCTACACGTCAGGTTCGACCGGCACGCCCAAGGGCGCAGTCCACGCCCAGCGCGACATGGTGATCACCAGCCAATTTTTTGGGGTCGAGACCCTCGGCGTGAGGCCCGAAGACATCCATCTCTCTGCTGCTAAACTGTTTTTCGCCTACGGGCTCGGCAACGCCATGACTTTGCCATTGTGGACCGGTGGCCAGGCGATTCTTTTTTCCGGTCGGCCGACGCCCGAGATTATGGCCGAACATATCGCGCGCTACCGCCCAACCCTTTATTATGCCGTACCCACCTTGTTCGCAGCCCAACTGCATGCGCTCGAGGGAACCAGTGCGGACTTTTCGAGCCTGCGAGCCTGCGTGTCTGCGGGCGAGCCCTTGCCCGCTAACCTGTTCGTACGATGGCGGGATCGCACGGGGATCACGATACTCGACGGTATAGGCACCACAGAGACACTGCATATCTTCATCGGCAACCGGCCCAACGACGCCCGGCCAGGAGTCAGTGGCAAGCTAGTCCCAGGCTATGAGGCACGGATCGTCGATGAAGAAGACCGACCCGTCGCAACATGCGAGATAGGTAACCTGATGATCCGTGGCGCGTCGGTCACCTCGCGCTACTGGAACCAACCCGAGCGCACGGCCGCAGCCATTACCGATGGCTGGATCCGTACGGGCGATTCTTACTCAGTTGACGCGGACGGCTATTTCACTTGTCATGGGCGCAGCGACGATATGCTCAAGGTCGGCGGCATCTGGGTCTCGCCCGTGGAGATCGAGGCTCGTCTAGTAGCCCACAATGCCGTACTAGAGGCGGCGATCATCGGTAGGCCCGATGATGACGAGCTAATTAAGCCCGAGGCTTTCGTGATTCTAAAAGACCCGAGTAACGCATCCGAAGCGTTGGCCGAGGAGTTTAAGGCCTTCTGCCGAGAGACGCTCGCGCCATACAAATACCCACGCTGGGTACATTTCGTGGATGAGCTTCCAAAAACAGCGACGGGGAAGATACAAAGGTTCAAGCTGCGGGCATAACCTGAAGCACCCTTAACCTTACCCTCTAGATATGTACCTATGAATAAATCCGCTAATCCGGAAAAGTTCGAAGATTATGGGCTCCCGGTATCACCGGGGTAACAAACCAAGAAAGCCAATATACGTTTCTAGAGTTGATTTAAGCGCAGCTTCAAACCCCAAGATATCGGGCCTGCAGGTCACCGGACGCACGCAATTCGTCGGACGTTCCCGTCCAGACCACGCGGCCCTTCTCGACGATATGATGACGGTCGGCGATGCGCGTCAGCACCTCCAGATTCTTGTCGATCACCAGGATCGACTGGCGCGCGTCTTTTAGGTCGGCGAGGCAATTCCATATCTCGGTCCGCACAAGCGGTGCGAGGCCCTCGGTGGCCTCATCAAGAATGAGGAGATTGGGATTGGTCATCAAGGCCCGACCGACCGCCAGCATCTGTTGTTCCCCTCCCGACAGCTGGTTGCCCGCACGCTCCAGCCGGGCTGACAGCGCCGGAAATAAGTCGATTACCCTTTCGAATGTCCAGCTTTCGCCCTCTATGCGGCGTGGACGGGCCATCGCGATCAGATTCTCGCGTACCGACAGGTTGGGGAATATCTGCCGCCCTTCTGGTACTAGACCGATTCCCGATTGAGCGACCTTGTAGGATGGGAGGCCGTCAATCCTCGCGCCTTCGAAGTAGATCTCGCCACCATGGGGCTCCATTATTCCAAGGATCGTGCGTACAGTGGTAGTCTTGCCCATGCCATTGCGGCCCAGCAGGGTAGCGACCTCGCCTGCACCTACTGTCAAATCCATGCCGAACAGCACCTGACTATCACCGTAGGACGCTTCGATACCGCGCACCTCAAGCATCAGACCGCCTCCTCACCCAGATAGGCCGCACGCACTGCAGCGTCGTTACGGATCTCGTCCGGCGTGCCCGTAGCAATTGCCTTGCCGTAGACTAGCACCGTGATGCGGTCGGCAAGCGCAAAGACCGCGTCCATGTCATGCTCAACCAGCAGCATCGTGTAGCTGCCTTTAAGCACCTTCAGGAAGTCAATCATCCCCTGGCTCTCCTCCGGACCCATGCCGGCCATGGGCTCGTCCAGGAGCAGGAAGCTCGGATTAGTTGCGAGCGAGATCGCGATCTCGAGCTGACGCTGCTCCCCGTGGGCGAGGTTGCCTGCCGTAACATCGACCCGGTCGCCCAACCCAACACGTTCAAGTAGATCGACTGCGGGCTCGCGCAGGCTCTTGTCTCTCGCTGTCGGCGCCCAAAAACGAAAGCTATGCCCCTGCCCCGCCTGGACCGACAGCATGACATTCTCGAGTGTCGTGAAGTCCCGAAAGATGCTGGTAATCTGGAACGAGCGTGCCAGACCTTGGCGGACCCGTGCCGCTGCTGACAGGAGGGTGACGTCGCGACCGGCAAACAGAATCTCGCCACTGTCAGGCTTTAAAAGCCCCGATAGGACGTTCACGAATGTCGTTTTGCCCGCACCGTTGGGACCGATAACGGCATGAATCTCGCCACGCGCAACTTCGATAGACAGATTGTCGGTAGCCGTTAGGCCGCCAAAGCTCTTATTCAGCTCGCGGGCCTCCAGTGCGACCTCTTTAACCATATCCTTCAGAGCGTTACTCACGTGTCCGCCCAGGAGTAAGGAGGCCGGCGATGCCGCCACGCGCGAATATCACGAGCAACACAAGGAACGGCCCAAAGATGACGTGCCAGTGGATCGTCCATGTGGACAGGATCTCCGACAGCATCAGGAAAACGAATGCGCCGGTAACCGGCCCGAACACGGTCGACATGCCGCCGAGAACCACCATGAAGATCAGTTCACCCGAGCGAGGCCAATTCATCATGTCCGGCGACACGAAATTCTCTAGGTTAGCCTGGAGAAGCCCAGCGATCCCGCACATCACTCCAGCGATGACGAACGCGGTCAGGCGATAGGTGTAAGTCGACAAACCCACCGCCTGGACCCGGGTGTCATTCGACTTAGCCGCCCGAATCACCGCACCGAAACGTGAGTGAATCAACCGCCAGCTCACAAACACGCTAGCCAGAAGAAAGCCAAAGATTGTGTAATACATGGTCAGCTTGTCATTCAGATCGAAGAAGCTGACCCCGAAGTCGCTACGCGCCAGGATATTTAGCCCGTCGTCGCTACCGTAGCGCTCGGCACTGACACTAAGGAAGAAGACCATCTGCGCGAGCGCCAGTGTAATCATGATAAAGTACACGCCCCGTGTACGTAAGCTAATCGCGCCGAAGATTAGAGAGATTAATGCGCAGGTACTGATCGCCAGCGGCCACTGGACCCAGGCGCTGGTAATACCGTGGAATGCCAAGATACCTATCGTGTACCCGCCGATCCCAAGATAGACCGCATGCCCAAAGCTGATCATACCACCATAGCCCATGATCAAATTGAGGCTAACTGCCGCGATAGCCCAAATCATAATTCTGGCAAACACTATTACATAGAAGGGCTCACCCAGCGCCGGCGCTAGGAACGGCACTACGGCGCATAGGCCAACCACCATAACGGTCAGAATATTGGCGGGGTTCTTAAATTCCACCACGACCTAACCCGCGCCTTTCGGTGGGAACAAGCCTTGAGGCCGGAAAAATAGGATTGCCGCCATTAATACATAGATAAGCATCGATGACAGCGCTGGTCCGGCAGACTCGGCAGCGTTCTCAGGTAGGAACAGAAGCAGGAATACATCGAGGAAAGATCGCCCCATAGTGTCGATGACGCCGGTGACGATCGAAGCGATGAAAGCGCCGCGAATCGAGCCTATTCCGCCAATTACTATCACAACGAAGGCAAGTATTAGGACATCCTCGCCCATGCCGATCTGGGCCGCAGTGATCGGTGTGATTATTAGCCCAGCGAGACCCGCCAGCACCGCGCCGATCCCGAAGACGATCGAGAAAAGCATCGGAATATTCACGCCCAATGCCCCTGCCATGGTGCGGTTTGACGCACCAGCCCGGATCAGCATCCCGATTCGGGTACGGGAAACGAGGATGTAGAGGCAGAGCGCCACTGCCAAACCTACGGTGATAATTACTATCCGGTAGACCGGATAGGTGATACCCGCCCCCAGCGCAACAGTGCCATCAAGTAAGGCAGGCAGCGGAACGACGAGGCCTTCTGGGCCCCAGATCAGGCGAGTGGCCTCGTTGAAGAACAGGATCAATCCAAAGGTGGCCAACACATGATCCAAATGATCGCGCGGATAAAGAGTGCGTAGGGTTGTCATCTCGACGACCATACCAATCACCAACATGCTCGGAATCATTAGGACTACGCCTAAGATGAAGGAGCCTGTTACCAGCGTGATGGTGCCGCCAACGAAGGCGCCGATCATGAACATCGACCCATGGGCCAGGTTGACCAGATCCATGATACCAAACACGAGAGTAAGCCCGGCCGCCATCAGGAACAGGATGATCCCGAGCTGAAACCCGTTTAGGAATTGTTCAGTGACGAGGACGTAGTCCATTGCGCCCTAACGGCTAATGGCGGTGGACATGTTACCGGAGATGCCTCTGCATCCCCGCTAACATGATTCAGATAGGCGTTAACCTACATCTTACACTGGTTGGCATAAGTGTCCTGATGGTCAGTAAGAACCGCGCGGCCGACTGCCGTCGTCCAATTACCGTCAGCATCCTTCACCACGGTGCGCTCGTAGAAATTTTGGATGGGGAAGTGGTTGTTGCCCATCTTGAAGTCACCACGGACCGAGTCGAAGTCTACCTTCTTGAGGGCAGCACGCATGCCGTCAATATTGTCGATGTCGCCGCCCACGGCCTCAACACCAGACTTGATAAACATGATCGAGTCATAGCTCTGAGCCGCATAGAAAGACGGGTAACGGCCATATTTTTTCCGGAAGTCAGAGACGAATTTCTTGTTTGCAGCATTGTCAAGATCGGGCGCCCAAAACTGGGTCATCTTGGTACCAAGCACGGTCTCCATACCCGCCTTCTGAAACAGGGGCAAGCTGATCGAATCGAGCGTGTAGACCGAGTAGAGGGGCACTTTGCCCTCTAGGCCGGCCTGCTGGTACTGCTTGATGAAGGCTGGGCCAGCTGGACCCGGATAGAAAGTGAAGACTCCATCCGGCTTAGCCGCCTTGACCTTGGACAGCTCAGCTGACCAGTCGCGCTGCGACGGCCAGACCGTCATATCCTTGCCGACGACCTTACCCTTGAAGGTGCGCTCCACGCCCGCAACCATATTCTGGCCTGCCGCGTAGTTTGGTGCGACTAGATAGAGTGACTTAACCCCCTGCTGATTGAGAAGTTCACCCAATGCCATCGGCGTCTGGTCGTTCTGCCATGCGATGTTGAAGAAGTTCGCATTGCACTGTGCCCCGGCAAGCGGGGACGGGCCCGCATTGGCGCTGATAAGGATTTTGTTTGCGTTGAGCACTACAGGTGCGGAGGCGAGCAGCACGTTTGACCATATATAACCCGCCACTATATCAACATTGTCGCGCAGTACGAGACGCTCGGTCGCCTGCTTACCCTTCTGCGAATTAAACTCATCATCAGCGTAGACGATCTCGACATTCTCACCGGCCATCTTGCCACCAATATGCTCCATCGCCAGCTCAACCGCATCGCGCATATCCTTTCCAATCACCGCCACAGGTGTGGTGAGTGTGGTAACAAAACCAATTTTTACGTCGGCAGCCACAGGCGATGCTATGAGCGTCATGACTGCAGCAGTTCCGAGAAATTTTTTGAGCATTTTCAGATCCTCCTCGTGTGATTTTCCCTATGGGACCATATCGATCCGCCGATGGAAAGTACCGACGATGTTCGTCTTTCGGCGAAATGCAATTCTAAAGCCACAGTCGCTGTTACGTCTTTTTCGATCAGCATCCGTTCTTCCACCAAAGCCGAGGCCCCCGCAACTGACACGGCGGAAAAATGTTAGCTCATGACAGCGCGATAAAACCCATCCAGCCCTCGCGAAATCTCGGGACAATCTGCGTTGTTGGTAGCAAATCAGGTCAGCCGGGTGATGTGATGGAGACGCTACACATTTCGGCTGGTAGAGCGTGCCCATTCTCCAGCGCCTGGCCAGGCACAGCTGTTTTCGGAAGATCCGCGGAGACCAACGAGATGCCGCGCAGGCGCACAAACACATTTCGATATTATGAAGCGTAGAATGAAAACCATTTGCGCGTCACCTTTAAGATTCGGGATGCCAAATAACGCCTCGCATCAACACAATTGGAGCCCGAAAGCGGCTAACGGGTGAAACCGCCACCCTCGGCCACGAGGCGTTCCAGCAAGGACGACGGCGCCCAAAGCTTTCCATGGACCTCTTCAAACGCCCGGACCTGTTCGAGAATTTTACCAAGCCCAATCTCGTCAGCCATAAACATGATCCCACCACGCCAGCGTGGAAAACCGAAACCGTAAAGCCACATGACATCAATGTCCGAGGCTCGAGCAGCAATCCCCTCGTCAAGAATCTTCGCTCCCTCATTGATAGCAGCATAGAGGCAACGCGCGCGTATCTCGTCTTCGGAGATGTCACGCCTAACAATACCCTGCTCCCTAGCCACAGCCGCTGCAATCGCCTCAACCTCCGCATCAGGTCGCGGATGCCGACCGCCCACTTCATAGTCATACCAGCCTTGTCCTGCCTTAATACCAAACCGACCGAGCTCACACATTCGGTCGGCCAAATGCATGTAGCGTGCCTCAGGATCACGTTCGGAGGCGAGCGATTGGCGCATCCGCCAGCTCACATCAAGGCCGGAAAGATCGCTTACTGCTAACGGGCCCATGGGCATGCCGAGATCGGTCAAAACCTTGTCTACCTGTACTGGGGATGCTCCCTCCTCAACCAGAAAAGTTGCCTCGCGAACCAGCGGCAGGCGCGATCGGTTGGCGACGAAGCCGTGGCATACTCCAGCCAAGACCCCTACCTTTCCGGTGCGCTTGGCAAACTTCATGCCCGTGGTAATCGCGTCCGGCGAAGCTTTCGCGGGGCGCACCACCTCAAGCATACGCATCACGTTGGCAGGTGCAAAATAATGCAATCCAATAATATCTTCAGGTCGCGACGTTGTTGCCGCGATTGCGTCAATATCCATGTACGAGGTGTTCGTTGCTAGCACCGCGCCGGCCTTCGCTACCACCTCAAGCGCGCCGAATATCTCCTTCTTCACATCCAGGTCCTCAAAGGCGGCCTCAATTACTAAATCCGCGTCCGACAAGGCGTCATAGCTAACTGCACCAGTAATCCTCGACAAACGTTCGTCCTTAGTGGCCTCGTCGATGCGGCCGCGCGAAACCATCGCCTCGTAGAGCCTCGTAAGCTCGGCCATCCCCGCGTCGAGCGCATCTTGCCCCGTCTCGACGACAGTCACGGGCAAGCCCACATCGGCCATGCTGATAGCAATGCCCCGACCCATGGTCCCCGCGCCGATCACACCCGCGCTATCAATCGGACGTGAAGTGACCTCTTTGCCAATATCGTGAATCTTCGCTGTTTCGCGCTCAGCGAAGAAGGCATAACGCAAAGCCGCCGACTGGCGACTGGCCTTGCAGGACTCGAAACGTAATCGATCGGCTGCGACAGCAGCGGCATAAGGCATGCGCAACCCGTCAACCACGCTCTCGATAGCTTGATGGGGAGACTCCTGGCCACGAAAACGGCTGTTCGCCAGATCGCGATATTTATCGATAGTCTCAGCATGTTCGCCGGGCGGGCCGATCCCGTCACGCGGTTTGCTGGAAATCGGGTACGGGACCCCAGCGGACACCACGCTCTCCGCAAACGCCACCGCACCCGCCTGCAAATCGCCTTCAATAATCTCGTCGAGAATCCCATACTCGAGAGCCTTTGCAGCGCTGACAGGCTTTCCAAGGACGATCAATTCGAGCGCATGATCTAGTCCTGCCACGCGAGGCAAGCGCTGTGTTCCGGCAGCCCCGGGAAAGATACCCAGATTGACCTCGGGCATACCCATGCGCGCGTCGGGCACCGCAACTCGAAAATTACATCCGAGGGCGAGTTCAAGCCCGCCACCTAGCGCAGTGCCGTGGATCGCGGCAATTATCGGCTTCTTAATGTCGTCAAGCCGGTCGATGACAGCCACCAGATGAGGTTCCCGGGCAGGCTGGTCAAATTCACGAATATCCGCGCCGGCCGGGAACGTTCGCCCAACGCCTATTAGCACAATCGCGTCGACGCCATCGTCAGCAACCCCTCGCTCCATCTGCGTGACGACACCCTCTCTCACCGCGTGACTTAGAGCGTTCACCGGCGGATTTTCGATGGCCAGTACAGCTACCCGGCCATCGACCTTATAGTTAACAACATTGCCCATGCTCGCCTCCGGTTGTCATGCATGCCTGTGCAATTTCCCGCGCGTGGCTGTAGAATGTCGGCCGCATAAGGCCATGATGCGCAGGGCCATGCTGCAGGTCAACGGAGTGAAGAAATTGTCTGAATATAGTCATCCCAATGATTTCCTCGACAAGGTCGGGCAGGACCTCGGCGTCAGCGACTGGGTCACAATCGACCAGGAACAGATTGATGCCTTCGCCGAAGTCACCAACGATCATCAGTGGCTGCACGTGGACCCCGGGCGTGCTGCCAAGGAGATGCCAACGGGCACAACCATCGCCCACGGTTTCCTAGTGCTGTCTTTGATCCCCGGGCTAAGCTATCCGTTCTTTCGTATCGAAAATCTCGCTCACACCATTAATTACGGGCTTAACAAGGTCCGCTTTACAGCCATGGTGCCAGTCAATTCACGGGTCCGGCTGCGCCAATCCCTCGCCGGCGCGGAGAAACGCCCCGACGGCAGCGTGCGCCTGACCCTAGATTCAATTATTGAGCTCGAGGGCAGCAAGCGGCCTGCGGTTATTGCACAGACCGTGCGCCTGCTGTTCCCCGAAGCCATCGGATCTTGAGCGGCGGATGAGTACTGCCGACCGCACTTACTCGCGCACTGATCTCGTCGTTCCGGTCCTGGAGCAGCACTGTTTCGATGACACCGCGTTAGTGACGTGGATGACTACCAATATCGACGGCTTCGAAGGCCCGATAGAACTAGCCCAATTCCAGGGAGGCATGTCG
>PBMH01000028.1 GCA_002722515.1 Alphaproteobacteria bacterium
AATGCCGCAGAAAACTCGGTGAAGGTGTTAAAGGAGGCCTTCGAGTTGTGGGCAGCGACTGGATACATGAAGAAAAATCCGATCGAGAAACTTTTGCGTGACGGGCTCAGCTTCGTGCATTCCGACGGCACCAACGACGTGCTCCTTCTCAAGGCGTCGAACCTGTTGGGTGAGATCAAGCGCGGCGACCCGCGCTACAGCCGCCGGGTCGAGCTCGCTGCCAAGGGCCGGTAGCGCAAATTCCAAGACGAGTCGGAGAGAGAAGAAAATGGATGTACCGGTCGTAGCCCGCGAGCAGATGTTGGCGAACAATGTGTCGCGCGCGTCCGAGATGAAGGGGTCCCCGCTGGCGTTCCTCGATATGCGCATGCCCGCCCACGAACGTGAGAACATCAACATCATCGGTCTCAACGTGACCGAGAACGTTGACGATCCGGCGCTCGCGCCCATCATCAAGGCGCCGGCCCATGGATTCAGTGTCGGATACATCCGTGCTAAGGATGGTTGCGGGGCCGCACTGCACGCCCACGAGACCGAGGAGGTTTTCATCCCGGTCCGCGGCCAGTGGCAGATTTACTGGATGGCCGGGGATGAGGAGCTGTCGGTGACGCTCGATGTTGGTGACGTGGTCAACGTGCCGCTCGGTATCTATCGCGGCTTTCGCTGCGCGTGCGATGACCCCGACGCGCTGCTACTCGCGGTGGTCGGCGGGCCCGATCCCGGAAAGCCGATCTGGCACCCGTCGGTCCTCGAGGCCGCGCGTGAGACCGGGCTGTCGGTCGACGAAGACGGGAATCTCCGCGAGGATGCATAGGCCCGCCTAGCCGTAGGTTGCCAGTAATTTTGGTAATAGGGCATTGAACGCGTCGGCGGCCTCATACTGGGCCCAGTGGCCGGTGTTCGGGAACACATGGAACGGCGCGTCGGGCTGGATTTCCAGCGCGGCCGCGCGCACTGCGTCGAGGTCTGGGTCGAGGGTCACGTCGCCGTCGCCGTATATGAAACCCAGGTGGCAGGATAAGTCGCGCAGGCTCTCAGCCGCGATGGTCCGGCGCGCGATGCTGCGCGAGCGAAGACGGTTCTTCGTCATATTTGCCATGTGCAGGGTCATGGCGAGGTCGTCCACCGCATCCGGGTTGCATACCATCAGCTTCTCGAGATTTCTGCGATAGATCGGGGCGGCATCCTCGGGCTCTAGATCAGGCGGCACCGGCAGCAGAGCATTAGCCGGACCGGCGGTGGTTAGCCCTAGGATTGGTGTGCCGACGATGGTCACGCTTCGTATCCGGCGTACTTGGCGGTGCGCGATGGGCCCGGCCAGCAAACCGCCGAACGAAAACCCGACGAGATCGAGGGCGCAGTCATCGCGAACCAGCCGGTCGATCCCGGCCGACAAGATCGCCGCTAGGCTCTCGGCGTTCGGGCTACTGGGCGGATCGTTGGAATCGCCGCAGCCCGGTAAATCCGGCGCGATGACTTTGCGGTTAGCCGCAAGTGCAATGATATTCCGTACCCAGTGGTTCCATGCGCCAAACCCGCCATGTAGCAGAACAATGGCAGGTGCACCGGGATCCCCCCAGGCGCGCCAGATCATCTCTCCGTCGCCGCAAGGCGTACGGTGTGTACGGGCCTGGCCGCGAATGTTGTCGAGGATGTCATGTGTAGCGTGCATCGCCAAAAGATACCGGATGTACCCGCGGCTGCTAAGTACTTGTTTATATCGGCGCGCTTTTCCTTAACCGCACGGCCGAATCAGCTTGCCGCGCTATAGTCTTGATCTTGTTCTGCGGACTCGAAATAAGCCCCCAACCGGGCAGAAAACGGGATTTTCGGGATGAGAACAAAAAAAGAACTTTACAGAAAGAACAAAGCACGTACATTGTTGCTCTGATCCGCTGCCCGGCGACAATTCGCCAGCTGCGGAGGTTAGCTAAAGAAGGAGCGATCAATGAGCAGCACACAGCTTCGCGTTGTCGAGGACAGTATGAACACCGAAGACCGGAATAAGGCCTTGGACGCCGCGTTGAGTCAGATCGAAAAGGCCTATGGCAAGGGCTCGATCATGCGGCTCGGTGATGACAATGCCGTTGAGATAGCCTCTATTTCCACCGGCTCACTGGGGCTCGATATCGCGCTGGGCATTGGCGGCTTGCCGCGCGGTAGGGTGGTCGAGATCTACGGACCGGAGAGCTCGGGCAAGACGACGCTCGCCCTGCATGTTATTGCCGAAGCCCAGAAAACTGGCGGTACCTGCGCATTTGTTGACGCAGAACATGCGCTCGACCCCACCTACGCCCGTAAACTGGGGGTTAATCTCGACGACCTTCTGATTTCTCAGCCCGATGCGGGCGAACAGGCGCTTGAGATCGCTGACACCCTGGTTCGGTCGGGTGCCATCGACGTCTTAGTGGTCGACAGCGTTGCGGCCCTTGTACCGCGTGCTGAGCTTGAGGGAGATATGGGAGATTCGTTGCCGGGCCTGCATGCACGGCTGATGAGTCAGGCTCTTCGCAAGCTGACCGGGTCGATCGCTCGCTCCGACACGACCGTGATCTTCATCAACCAAATCCGCCACAAGATCGGCGTCATGTTCGGTAGCCCCGAGACTACGACGGGCGGCAATGCACTGAAATTCTATGCCTCGGTCCGCCTCGATATACGTCGCATCGGCTCGCTCAAGGATCGCGACGAGGTAGTTGGTAATCAAACCCGCGTGAAGGTGGTCAAGAACAAGTTGGCGCCGCCCTTCAAGCTAGTCGAATTTGACATCATGTACGGGGAGGGTATCTCAAAGATGGGTGAACTGCTCGATCTTGGTGTGCAAGCCGGAGTTGTCGACAAGTCGGGGGCCTGGTTCTCCTATGGCGACGAACGTGTTGGCCAAGGGCGCGAGAATGCTAAGAACTTCTTTAAGGAGAACCCAGAGATAGCTGCAGAGATTGAGAACAGAATCCGAACCAATGCGGGGCTCATTTCTGAAGCAATGATGGGTAATTCCGAAGACTTCAAGGATAATCAAGATGGTGGCCTTCCATCAGGTGAAAGTGTGACCGAGGACGACTAGACATCGTGCAAGAGTCGGCAATCAAGCGCTAGAAAAATAGGAGGCTCCACCCTGTGCCGGGAGGGGCCTCTTTTTATGTTTGAAACTTTGGGAGCCGTTTCAAGAATTTTCGCCGCATATTCGCTGTTGCGACGATACCCCCATAGTCTCGACACGCGCCCGGGGCGCGGGGTAAAAACTCTGTCATACTCCGTTCTCAACCGGCTCGGTAAAAATGCCAACCACCAGCGACATCCGCACAGCCTTTCTCGACTATTTCGGCGATGACGGGCACGAGATTGTTGAATCATCGCCGCTCGTGCCACACAACGATCCTACCCTGTTGTTTACTAACGCTGGAATGGTGCAGTTCAAGAATGTGTTTACCGGGGCGGAAAATCGCACATATAGCCGGGCGACCACCTCGCAGAAATGCGTTCGTGCGGGTGGAAAGCACAATGATCTTGAGAATGTTGGCTATACCGCACGGCATCACACCTTTTTCGAGATGCTCGGTAATTTCTCTTTTGGCGACTATTTTAAAGAACACGCCATCGAACTGGCGTGGAACCTCATCACTAAGGAATACGGACTCCCTGCTGGAAAACTTTTAGCCACTGTCTACGCCGAGGATGATGAGGCATACGAACTTTGGAAGAAGATCGCAGGACTGCCGGACGAGAGGATCATTCGGATCTCTACCCATGACAACTTTTGGGCGATGGGAGACACCGGCCCTTGTGGGCCATGTTCAGAAATCTTCTTCGACCATGGCGACGGAATTCCAGGTGGCCCGCCAGGGAGCCCTAACGAGGATGGCGACCGTTTTATAGAGGTGTGGAACCTGGTCTTTATGCAGTATGAGCAATTGAATGCCGACCTGCGCGAAGATCTCCCAAAACCCTCGATCGATACGGGTATGGGACTTGAACGTATCGCCGCCGTGCTCCAGGGAAAGCACGACAATTACGACATAGACCTGATGCGCGGATTGATCGAGGCTTCGGCTCATGCCGCGAATACGGATCCCGACGGCGAGGGAGCGATCAGTCATCGGGTCATAGCAGACCATTTGCGGGCATGTTCATTCCTAATGGCTGACGGCGTTTTACCTTCGAACGAAGGGCGGGGGTATGTGCTGCGCCGGATCATGCGGCGCGGCATGCGTCATGCCCATCTGCTGGGTTGCCGCGAGCCCCTGATGCATCGGCTGGTGCCGTCTCTCGTGTCGGCAATGGGCGACGCGTTCCCCGAGCTGCGCCGGGCCCAACCGCTGATCAGCGAGACCTTCCGCCTCGAGGAGGAACGCTTTAAGCATACACTCGAGCGCGGTCTCAAGCTGCTGGAAGAGGAGACCGCCCGGCTTGGCGAGGGCGACGCGCTGTCGGGCGACGTCGCCTTCAAGCTCTACGACACCTATGGATTCCCGCTCGACCTGACAGAGGACATCCTGCGCGGCCAGGGCCGTGCGGTCGACAATGCGGGTTTTGACGCGGCGATGGCCGAACAGCGCGTGGCCGCGCGACGCGCCTGGTCGGGCTCGGGCGACACGGCAACGGAGGAGGTCTGGTTTGATATCCGCGATGAGACCGGTGCAACCGAGTTTCTCGGCTATGACACCGACACCGCCGAGGGCAAAGTCACGGCCATCGTCGTAGACGGCCAGCGCGTCGAGGCGGCGACGCCTGGCCATGACGTCGCGGTCATCGTCAATCAGACACCTTTCTATGGGGAATCGGGTGGTCAGATGGGCGATGCGGGCGTGATGTTCAACCCGAACGGGTCCGAGGTTGCCGTCGCCCACACCCAGAAGAAGCTCGGCGACATGCATGTTCATCTCGGCACGGTCGCGGGTCGGGAACTCAAGGTCGGGGATATTGTTGAGCTGCGCATCGAGATCGGCCGCCGGGACAGGCTGCGTGCCAATCATTCCGCTACCCATCTACTGCATGAGGCGCTGCGCCGGGAACTCGGCGCCCACGTGGCCCAGAAGGGATCGCTCGTGGCGCCGGACCGGCTTCGGTTCGATATTTCCCATCCCAAACCAATGGACCCAGCGGAAATCTTCGCCGTCGAAACACTTGTCAACGAGCGGGTTGCGATCAACGAGCCGGTTAGCACCAGCCTGATGACTCCCGACGAGGCGATCGACGCCGGAGCCCTCGCCCTGTTTGGGGAGAAATACGGCGACGAGGTGCGCGTTGTCGCCATGGGCGGCATTGCCAATAACGATGAGGCGGGTGATCGCGCAGCCTACTCGGTCGAGCTGTGTGGCGGCACCCATGTGCGTCGAACCGGCGACATCGGCCTGGTGAAGATCGTGTCCGAGAGCGCGGTGTCGGCCGGGGTGCGACGGATCGAGGCCCTGACGGGCCCCGACGCACGCGCCTATCTGGAGACCCAGGACCGATTGCTGCACGAAACGGCGGATGCTTTGCGGACCACGCCCGAGGCCGTTCCCGAGCGGGTTGCGCAGTTACTCGAGGAGCGCAAGAAACTGGAACGAGAGCTTACGGATACCCGACGCAAGCTCGCCGCGGGTGGCGGTGGTGCGCCCGATGGCCAAGAGGCATGCAAGGATATCGGCGGGGTCACGTTCGCGGCGCGGGTGCTGTCGGATGTACCGCCGCGAGAACTCAAGAGCTTGGTCGACGACATGAAGGACAGCGTAGGTTCCGGTGTGATCGCCGTCGCGGGTGCTTATGACGGCAAGAGCTCGATCGTAGTTGGCGTGACCTCCGACCTGATCAAGCGTTTCAGCGCCGTGGACCTGGTCCGCGTCGGCGTCGCTGAACTGGGGGGTAAGGGTGGGGGCGGCCGGACCGATATAGCCCAGGGTGGTGGACCCGACCCGTCCAAGACCGAGGCCGCGCTGGCCGCCATAGAGGCGGCCCTGAACAGAGAGTTGGCGGTCTGACCGCTGACTTGCGAGGAGAGAGTATGCGCTTCGAAGGTACCGAGTCCTACGTCGCCACCGACGACCTGCGGGTTGCGGTCAATGCGGCGATCACGCTTGAGCGGCCACTGCTCGTGAAGGGGGAACCGGGTACGGGCAAGACCGTGCTTGCCCACGAGATCGCCGACGCATTGGGCGCGCCACTGATCGAATGGCACGTCAAGTCGACGACAAAGGCGCAGCATGGCCTGTATGAGTACGACGCCGTGGCACGGTTGCGCGACGGTCAGCTCGGCGATGACCGGGTCCGCGATATTTCGAGCTATATTGTCCGGGGTAAGCTGTGGGAGGCGTTCGAGAGCGCGGAACGTCCTGTGCTGCTGATCGACGAGATCGACAAGGCGGACATCGAGTTTCCCAACGATCTTCTGCTCGAGCTCGACCGCATGGAGTTCCATGTCTACGAGACTAAACAAACGGTGGCTGCCAAACACCGGCCGATCGTCATCATAACGTCCAACAACGAGAAGGAACTCCCCGACGCATTCCTGCGCCGTTGTTTCTTCCACTACATCGCGTTTCCTGATACCGACACGATGACCCGGATCGTCGACGTCCATCATCCGGATATAAAGAAACGTCTGCTGCGTGAGGCGCTTTCGTCTTTCTATGAGCTGCGTGAGGTCCCCGGCCTCAAGAAGAAGCCTTCGACATCGGAATTGCTGGATTGGCTCAAGCTGCTGATGGCCGAGGACATCGACCCCGAGGAGCTACGCACGAACGATCCGGCGAAGTTGATCCCGCCGCTCTATGGGGCGCTGCTGAAGTCGGAGCAGGACGTGCAGCTGTTCGAACGTCTGGCGTTCCTGAACCGCCGCGAACGCGCCGGCAGCTGACGCGCGCTGGCCAATGTTTACGGACTTCTTCCTGACCCTGCGAAAGTCCGAGATCCCGGTTTCCATGCGGGAATACCTCGATCTCCTGTCCGCGATGGACAGGGGTATCCCCCATTACAATGTAGATGAGTTCTACTACCTGTCGCGCGCACTTTTGGTGAAGGACGAGCGCCACATCGACAAGTTCGACCAGGTATTTGGCCATGTTTTCCGCGGCCTAGAGCCACCGGAGTTGGAGGACATGGAGGCCGAAATACCAGAGGAATGGCTGCGCAAGTTGGGCGAGCTCGAGTTGAGCGAGGACGAGAAAGCCCAGATCGAGTCCATGGGAGGCTGGGAGAAGCTGATGGAGACCCTGCGCGAACGTCTCGCGGAGCAGAAGGGGCGCCATCAGGGCGGCAGGAAGTGGATCGGTACACAGGGCACCTCACCCTATGGCGCGCAAGGCTACAACCCCGAGGGCGTGCGCATCGGCCAGGAGGGCAACCGTAGTAATTCGGCGGTGAAGGTCTGGGATCGGCGAGAGTTCAAAGATCTTGACGGTGATGTCGAGATCGGCACCCGCAATATAAAGGTCGCGCTGCGCCGATTGCGCCATTTCGCTCGTGAGGGCGCGGCCGATGAGCTCGATCTGGATGACACGATTAACTCGACGGCCCGCAACGGTGGTTGGCTCGACATCAAGATGGTGCCGGAGCGACACAATGCGGTGAAGGTGCTACTGATGTTCGATGTGGGGGGCTCGATGGATCCCCATATCCGCATGTGCGAAGAGCTGTTCTCGGCCGCGCGAAGTGAGTTTAAGCATCTCGAGTATTTCTACTTTCACAATTGTATATACGAATCTCTGTGGCGTGAGAATCGCAGACGCCGAGCCGGAGGCACGGCGACCTGGGATGTGCTCCACACCTATCCGTCCGACTACAAGCTGGTGCTGGTCGGCGACGCGACCATGAGTCCCTACGAGATATCTCATCCCGGCGGCAGCGTTGAACACTGGAATGAAGAGGCTGGGGAAATCTGGTTGCGCCGGCTCGTGCGGACTTACCATCATGTGGCTTGGCTCAATCCGATGCCGCAGGATCGCTGGCGCTACTTCCCGTCGATTGGGATGGTGAGCGAACTTCTCGGTAATCGCATGTATCCACTAACCATCGAAGGCTTAGATGACGCAATACGCAGTTTGATCAGAAAATGATCCCAATTACTCAGAATGTTAAAAAATTCTCAAATCGCGCAGACACCATGCGCGGTTAAGTGTTTTTAAAAAAATGTATTTCCCGTACTCCCACTAGGAGCCATAATTCTGCCTATCATGGCTATTCTCGCCGTTGCTAAGGGCCTTCACTCCCAGCTTGGCTAATAGATGCGGCCGGCGTCGGCCGATGAGCGCGCGACCGTTCATGCGAGTCTTTCCCAGAAAAGTGTAATCGTTTTTTTTGGGTGTCTCGCCCTTTACAGACAGGGCCGTTCACAGCATACAGAGACTTCGCAAAAGGGCGTCTGTAGGCCGCTCCTATCTGAGCGTTCGCGGATAGCCGAACAACACCGACCATGACGTGAAAAAGAGGCGAAAATGATCGATCTCATGTCCATCGCACGAACCGAAGCAGATGGGGGCGATCTGTTTGGAACCATGCAGGCGCTTTATAAGCCATCAGACGTTCGGCCCGAAGGGTATCCCGACGCCGTAGTTTGGCAGGGTGGTGATTTCAGCAGTGGGGTCAACCCCGTTGGTCATTCCATGACGGATGCATATGCGCTTCTTGGTACGATCGCGGCGATCGATATTCTCGGTTTGCCTTTCTATGCGGTGCCGATGTGGTCGCAGTATCGCCATGACACCAAACTCGAATGCCTCGCCTGGTTTGGTAACCTACCGAGCACTTCCATCAAGTGGTCGACAGCCGGGGATGCCTATGTGAATGACGGCGACGGCAGACGGGTGGTGGTAATGGGTAAGTCTGGCAATGCGCCGTTGCGTACCCAGGCTGGCGTCTACTGCAACGTCCGCCCCTATGGGCCGATCACTGTCGTGCGCTGCATGCCTTGTCTTCCCTATTCTCAGAACCGTCCGCTTTTTGACGTTGATCCAGACACCGGCCTCATCCATTCCGAGATGAATTCGCCGGGTGTACAGATGGCATACGCCAATCGACTATTTCTGAAGATGGTTCATGAGAGTGGCAATCTCGGCCGGGTCGCCATGAAGCCGACCCAGGCGATGGAGGACGGCATTAATGCCGGGTTGCATGCCTGGATGCTGAAGGGAACGAAATTTGAGGTCGGGCGCAAATACGCCGTAGATCCATATGAAGAACACAAGGAAAATATTGACCGAATAATTGCCCTGCTTCCGGACGATTTCAAGGATGGCATGGAGAATTGGGGAGGACGGATCGAGCAGCATATTGCCGATACCAATTATGGTTTGCTTCTTTGGGATTTGATCGAGCAGCGTAATTGTATCGTTCTGGCGACTGATCTTGATGGCGACCGCCTTACCGACTTGCTGGCTGATGTATCGGACCCGCTGCGCGCCTACAGCAAGCGCGTTGCCGAACGGCTGGGCCAGGATGTTGATGCTGGCGCACTCTGGAATGAGATGGGTTACACGACAGGTAACGGTCGCGACATGACGTCGGTAATGCACCGTATGTCAGGTCCGCCTATTCACGAGCAGACCCTCGGTTCCGCTGACGCGATGTTATTGCGTCTTTTGGACGGTGATGAGTGGGTCGGCGGAACTAAACAGCCCTACGATCCGCGTATTCATTTCGTTTTGATTCGGGACGCCTATATCGACGCAAATCCGGGGAATGACGCACTCAAGAACTGGCTCGATGGTGTCCTAGATACGTTTGACGAGGTTTATGCTAGCAACCGCCCCGGGTTTCTGGACGGATATGCGAAGCTGAAAGAGACCATTACACCTTGGGCGGGCTAACTCAGGCTGTTGGTCGCGTAACGATAGATAGAGCTTAAGGGCGCCCAGTGTCGGGAAAGGTGCCGTCATCCCTACTTACGCCGAGCACTGCTAATGCGGACTGTACGTCGGGAACGACGCTGAGTAATGATGCATTCTCCGGGCGGGCATAGCCTGAAGTAACAAGCCGATCAATAAGGCCCTGAAGATGGTCCCAGTGGCCGTCCGTATTGACCGCAACAACCGCCTTATCATGCAGACCAAGCTGCCGCCAGGTCACGATTTCGAATAGCTCCTCCAATGTGCCAAGGCCTCCGGGCAGGACGACAAACGCATCTGCCAGCTCGGCCATTCGCGCTTTGCGGACATGCATGTTGGGCACGACTTCAAGTCGGGTAAGGCCGCTGTGGCCATTCTCACGCTCCAAGAGGAAGTCGGGGATGATACCGATAACCTCGCCGCCCCCAGCGAGTACGGCATCTGCGATCGCACCCATTACACCGGCGCGACCACCGCCATATATCAGTCGGATGTTCCGCTTGGCTAGTTCCGAACCGAATTCGCGCGCGATCTCGCGATGTGTCTCCGGACCACTGTCGGAAGAGCCGCAATAGACGCAGATGGATTTGAGTGTTGCTCGGTTGGTCAAAACTTTTTCCCGGCCGTTTGCGTTGAAACAGGGAGCGTAATACGGTGTTCATATAACAGAAATCGTGCAGGATAGAGCCCTTGTACCGTTCACTTCAAATTGGCGGCCTCGGCGCGCTCGCGCTGGGGATCATCGTTGGGGTGTTTTTGGTTTTCCGGACGCCGGAACCAATGGATTCGTCTGTGGAAATTACCCGGGCGCAGGAACCGATGGCGCGGCCCGAGAAACCAAAAAGCGCTAGTGAAGATGTTAAGGAACCCGCTGCTGCGTCGCCGTCTTCAACACGGTTGCTGACTGGGCCAGATTTTGATGTCGTGCGAGTCGACAAGGATGGCAACGTTGTAATCGCTGGTCGCGCGGCCCCGGGCTGCACGATCATCGTGAATGATGGAGACACAGAGTTTGGCCGCGCGATTGCGAATGACGCGGGCCAATGGGTCCTGGCACCTGAAGGTTCTCTGAAGCCCGGCACGCGAGAGCTTACTCTCGTCTCCAAATGCGAGGGCGCCGCGCTCCTGAAAGGCGATCGGGTAATTGCGCTGGTCGTCCCTGAGCGCGAAAGCACGAGTAACGCGCTAGCGGTTGCGGTGCCGGATGAAGGGGAGGTGGAAGTCCTACAGAGGCCCGGGGCGTCGCCACCTATTGAAAAAATTGAGTATGACGAGTTGGGTCGCACGACACTGTCGGGTGTTGCCGCGCCCGATGCCACGTTGCGCATATACTTGGACAATCGGCTGGTAGGAACTACTGGGACTGATGGTGATGGCAACTGGGCGCTGACACTCAGGGACGAAATTAGGCCTGGAAAATACACGTTACGTCTGGATCAGATACATTCCGACGGGACTGTCGTGGCGCGTTCCGAACTACCTTTCATGCGGGCCGAGCCTCCCAAGAATATACCTGAGGGGGGTGCGGTGATTATCCAGCCGGGAGACCATCTATGGGGCATTGCCCGCAAGCGATATGGTTCGGGATTCCAGTTCACTGTGATCTATGAGGCTAATAAGGATCAAATCCGAGATCCGGACCTCATTTATCCGGGTCAGGTATTCACCTTGCCGTCTGGCGACTAGAACCCGCCGCGTTCGATCGTGAACCTATTGGGCGCGCGACACCGACCGTGCGTGAAGGCGTGTGATGAAGTTTTCACGTAGCATCAGTGCGCTAGGGGTAATAATAAGCGTCAGGATGGTGGCGAAGCCAAGGCCTGCGACGATTGCGGTCGATAGTTGTACCCACCACTGGGTCGATGGTGCACCCTGGCTGATTTCCCGCGTGACGAAATCGATATTGATCTGGAGGACCATGGGCATCAGCCCGAGGATCGTGGTTACGGTTGTAAGCAAAACCGGTCGCAGGCGCTGGGCACCAGTCATAAGAATCGCGTCGAGCGGATTAGCGGTCTGCTTTCGCAATCGACCGAATGTGTCAATCAGGACGATATTGTTATTCACGACAATACCCGCCAGCGCGATAACGCCGATGCCGCTCATGACGATGCCGAAGGGTTGGCCGACGATCAGGAGGCCAAGCATCACTCCTACGGTGGACATGACAACGGCCGAGAGGATCAGAAAGGCCGAGTAGAAGCTGTTGAACTGTGTCACTAGGACAATCGTCATCAGGAATAGTGCTGCGAGGAAAGCCTTTTGGAGGAAGGCCTGGGCGGCTTTCTGCTCTTGGTCCTGACCGCGAAAAACGACCTCGACCCGGGGGTCGATTCCGGCTTCCGGAAGCCAGGCACGTATTTTCCTGACCATATCGTCCGCAAGGACTTCGGGCTGCACATCCGCGCGTACGGTCATAACCCTGACGCCGTCTATGCGACTTAGTTGGCCCGTCCGTGGCTTGGCGATCCGTTCGACGAAGTTACTAATTGGTATGAGCCCGTCTGCCGTCTGCAGGCGGATTTTGTCCAGCTGGTTGAGGGTGCGGTCGTTATACGGGTAACGTGCCACGATATCGATCTCGTCGTCGCTATCGTCGGGCCTATACTCGGTGATCTTCATGCCGTTGGTGACGAATTTTATGGCATTTCCAACCATAATGACGTCTGCACCGAATTTTGTCGCTTCTGCGCGGTTGACATTTATTTTCCACTCGATGCCGGGGAGGGGGCGGGTGTCCTCTACGTCCTTTAGGCCAACTAGCGTATTGGCGAACGCCCGAACCTTGGCGACCTCTGCGGCTAGCAAATCGGGGTTGCGGGAACTC
Source organism: Alphaproteobacteria bacterium (assembly GCA_002722515.1). GTDB lineage: Bacteria > Pseudomonadota > Alphaproteobacteria > UBA6615 > UBA6615 > UBA8079. The sequence goes on from PBMH01000028.1 coordinate 12,628, forward strand.
AACTGAACCTGGATGGGCTTGCCCACCGGGGGACCAGTTTCCGCTTTTCGGGTTTCCACCAGGACGCCAGCGACATCGCTGGTGCGTTCGACAATGTCAGCGAGGATGGCATCGGCTGGCCGACGGGTCCTCCAGTCTGCGAACTCAAGGGAAATGGTGCCGATAACATCCGCAGCGACATCCTTCTTCCTTTGATCCGGGTTTCCGGATAGGGAATAGATGGAGTGGAACTCACCGCGCTCAGCCTGGAGATCGAGGATGTGTTTTTCGACCTCGCCTACGAGTGATGCTTTTTCCGATATCGAAAGATTGCCGCGCGCATGAATCTGCACTGCGGCCTGTTTGGGTTCCACTGCGGGGAAAAATTCTACGCCCTTTCCCAGTGCACCATAAAGTAGCCACGAGACTATTAGTGTTGCGAAGGCCGCCGACAGGATTACGGCCGGTTGTCTAAGTAGACCGCGCAGAACGCGCACATAGACAGCAGTGATGCCTGTTAGCGACGCAAGGTCAACGCACTCGTTTTTATCGCTCTCGCTAGCTAGTTTTATGGCTGCCGATTCACCAGTTTTTCCTACGTCCCGAGAGGCTAGTCTATCTGCGATAGCGGCCAAGCGCAGGGCGATCCATCCGCCGCCGATGGCGCCACCAGCACCAAATAATAACACCGTGATAAGTCGTGCTGCTGCCCCGGTGTTTTTGCTGAAGACCGTGGCGAGAATCTCGTTACCGATGGCGGCGCCCGCAATCGCGCCTATCGTGGTTACACCGATGAGGATGAAATATCGCGACACGATCACGAAATTAGCACCTAGTACAGGAACAAAAAGTAAGGCCATAGCAAGTGATGCCGCCAATGTGCCGACTAGGGTTATTGGCAGGAATTTCATGAACTCGCCTACCATACCCGGCCAAAACAGCAGTGGTGCGAAGGCTACAAGTGTGGTCAAGGTCGAGGCGATTATCGGCCAGGCCATGCGTTTGGCGGCCACGCCGTAGGCGGTTTCGGGTGGCTCGCCCTCTCGTAATTTCCGGTCGGCATACTCTGTGACAACGATGGCGCCGTCGACCAGCATGCCAACCGCGAGGATTAGCGCGAACATGACAACGATATTGACAGTCAGGCCTAGCGCGTTGAGTGCCAGGATTGCGGTTAGAAGCGACCCCGGAATTGCTATGGCGACGAGGACGCCTGCGCGCAGGCTCAGTGCGCCGACGACTGCGATCATAACCAGAAGAACAGCGCTCAGTACATTGTTTTGGAGCTCGGCAAGCATCGTGCGAACTCGCACCGATCGGTCTTGGGAGAAGCTGATGTTCACGGCTTCCGGCCAAGCGCTGCTCTTAGTTATAACCGTTTCGCGAATCTGTTCGATAACTTCGATGATATTGGAGCCGATGCGCTTGGACACTTCGAGAGAGACCGCGGTCTGCCCATTCACGCGCGCTACCGTATTACGGTCACGGAATGTACGGCGCACGGAAGTAAGGTCGCGAAAGGTTATTGTAGCATTGCCATCAACCTTTACCGGCAGGTCTAGGATGTCATCTATATCCTCGATCAATCCGGGCACCTTTATCGCGAAACTTCCCTTTCCCGAATCAATGGCACCCGCGGCTACCATTTGGTTTGATCGCGAAAAAAGTGAGAGTAGCGTGGCGGGATCGACGCCATAGCTTTCGAGAAGTTGTGGCTCGATGGCTATCTCAATAAGTTCGTCACGGTCGCCGCCGACCTTGGCTTCCAAAACCTCGGAGATGGCCTCGATAGAATCGCGTAATTCACGGGCTAGGCCAATGAGTGTGCGCTCGGGTAAGTCACCCGATAGGGTCACTACAAGGATGGGGAACAGGCTGGGGTTAACCTCATTGACCGTAGGATAATCTGTATCGTCTGGTAGATCTGGGCGAACTAAATCGACCTTCTCGCGTACATCATTAATCGCCGTATCTGGATTAAAACCAGCCTCGAATTCAATAATGACGTTGCCTCCGCCGAGGTAGGAGGTGGCACGCAATTCCTTAACTCCCTCAATGGATCGCATTTTTGCCTCCATTGGTCGGATGAGTAGGCGCTCGGAATCTTCAGGCGATATCCCCTCATGATGCATTGAGACATAAATGATCGGGATGTTGACGTCAGGCTGAGCTTCCTTGGGGATCGCATCGAACGAAAACGCACCTGCAATCAATAGTAACAGCAGCGTTGCCAGGACCGTCCGCGATCGGTTGAGACCGACCTCAATCAGGCTCATGTCTTGACCGCTTCAAAATCTAATGCGCGGTCGACCACGGGTTGTACCTGTTCGCCGTCGAGCACGAATTCCTGTCCAACCGTAATGAGACGGATGTTGGGGGGTAGGCCGCCTATCCAAATACCATCGGGTTTGTCGGCGATGATGTTGACAGGCTTGAAGGTGACGATGTTTTCGGGTGTTAAGGTTTTCACTCCAACGACGCCGTTATCATTGAGGGTGAGGGTCGAAGCTGAAACAAAATGAGCAACCCCCTCGGTTACTGGGATCATCATCTCAGCAGTGATTCCGTCGCGGATTGTGCCACCGGGATTGGGGATTTCAAGTTCGACCCGGTATGTACGCGTGGCAGCCTCGGCGACCAGTGCAATGAAGTGAATGATTCCGTTGTGCTCAGAGCCATCGATCAGGCGCACGGTCCCAGACATTCCCTCATGCAGCCTGTTCACCTCCCACTCGCTGACATTGCCGATCACGAGAATCGGGTCAAGATCGACCACCGTTGCTACGATATCGCCAACTTGGACATAGTCACCGAGTTCGACATGGCCGGAAACGATTGTCCCGTCGAAGGGCGCGCGGAGGGTTGTACGATCAATCTCGATTTCCATCCGTTCGACGACGGCGCGCGCGGCGTCAAGGCGTGCCTTGGCGGCAGCGGCGTCCGTTTCGGATCGGAAACCCTTCTTTTTTAGGGTATCGGATGCGTCATACTCGATCTGGCGTTGACGCAAAGTCGCTTGAGCCTCGGCCAATTTGGCTGCGCGATCATCTACACGTAGGCGTGCGACTGGGGAGCCCTTCTCTAACTTTTCACCGCGTTCTCGAATCAGTTCCCGAACCAGTCCCCGGGTCTCGGCGCGCAATTGCACCTTGCGGGATGCCTCTGTGCGGCCCGTGAGGTCGACCCGTTCGACATGCATAACCGCCTCGAGATCCACAACGCGGACCTGTGTCATTGCACGTTGTAGGGGCTTGGTAATTGAGTCGCTTACCGGGCTACTCGTTATTTGTTCTTTATTAAACTGGCCTGAAGCAATCCAAGCACTTCCGATAGCGGTCAGAATAAGTGCGGTTATGATGGATCGGCGCATCGTCTGGGTCACCCCGGTGGCTATTTTGTGTCGGCACTCGGCAATGACAGAGCCGTGGTGGCGAGCTGGTGTCCGTCGGCTTTTATAGCTGACGGTTCAAGGTTTTGTCGCCGGGCGTTGTGTCCGGTGAAAATCTGGCTGGGGGAGAAGGATTCGAACCCTCACTAGCGGAGTCAGAGTCCGCTGTCCTACCATTAGACGATCCCCCAATGGCCACGTCGGCGCGGTATTTACCACAAGTCCAACAGTGTGTGTAGGCGGTCACAAATGACAGAGAAAATTTATTGACCAATTGATTTGTGCGTAAGCATTTAGGTGCGATACCGGTTTTCTTCGGCGGCCCTCATCTGCGGGTACCTCGAGCTCGCTCCGCCATTTGATCAGGGGGATGCTATGCGTGCCAACGTTCTGGAGCCCTGAGTGCTATACCTGCGCGATCTTTCTAAGGAACGCATGCCGCCGCAGGAAAATTCTGGACTCTGCGAAGGGTTCCTGATCACGCATAGCGGGTGTAGATTTAGGCCCCTGTGATCGATCCGATCTTGCCGAGGAGAGCTAGGTGTCTTCGCGACGTGCCAATCCTAATGCTCATGAAAGACGCCGCCGCGGTAATGGGCGTTGGCAGCATGTTTATGGTGCGGTTGATCTTGGTACTAACAATTGCCGACTACTTGTAGCGAAACCCAGTGGTCTGGGTTTTCGTGTGGTAGACGCATTTTCGCAGATCGTTCGGCTGGGTGAAGGCCTTGGAAATGTGAATACGCTGTCTGACCAGGCGATGGACCGCACTATAGAAGCACTACGCGTCTGTCGGTCGAAGATAGACCTTAATGGCGTCACCCGCCTTCGCGCGGTGGCAACCGAGGCCTGTCGCCGGGCTGACAATGGTTCAAGTTTTATTGCGCGTGCACATTTTGAAGCCGGTATCGCGCTCGAGATTATTGCGCCTGAAGAAGAAGCGGAACTGGCGCTGACTGCCTGCTCGACCCTCTACGATCCGCCGCACGGTGAGCGTTGCTACGCCCTGCTGTTCGATATCGGCGGCGGTAGCACCCAGATAACGTGGATCCGGTTGAAAGATGTGGCGGGCATTCCCAACGAGGTTGGTGCAGAGATTATCGATTGTATTTCGATGCCCTGTGGGGTGGTGACCCTGAGCGAGCGCTTTGGTTGTGGTGAGGAGACTGATGGCCGTACCTCTCCCGAACTTTATGATGAGATCTGCGAGCATGTGCGCGAATTGCTCGTGGCCTTCGATGCACGCCACAGTATTTCGAGATACGTGCGAAATGGTGCGGTCCAAATGGTTGGTGCCTCCGGCACGGTTACAACACTGACCGGCGTTCTTCTCGATCTGCCGCGTTACAACCGCGACCGAGTGGATGGCCTTCAACTCGATTTTAGCCAACTAAGCGCAGCGCGCGATCACCTGCTCGCGCTCGACCGTCGCGATCGTGCGGCCCATCCTTGTATCGGGTCGGAGCGCGCCGATCTCGTCGTGTCGGGCTGCGCTATTCTGGATGCTATTTGTGGTCTCTGGCCCGTGGGGCGACTTCGTGTCGCTGATCGCGGCCTGCGCGAGGGTATCCTCCATGGGTTGATGCGCGATGCGGACCGCGAATCACAGTTGCCCGGACCCTGATCCTCGTTATGTCACGGGGACGCAAATCATCGGGTGAGGATAGTTCGCGCATGCGCTTCGAACGGGTGCGCTCCGCGCGTGGCCGCCGACTATCGTCTACTCGCTGGCTCCAGCGACAACTGAACGACCCATATGTACAAGCGGCCAAGAGAGACGGCTACCGGTCTCGGGCAGCCTATAAACTGATGCAGATTGATAAGAGATTTGAGATTTTGAAGCCCGGCTGCCTAGTCGTAGATCTGGGGGCAGCTCCCGGCGGCTGGGCTCAAGTCGCCGTCGATCGAGTGAAATCGACGGACATGTCAAAATCCGTTGTCGCTATCGACATCCTCGAGATGGAGCCGCTTGCCGGCGCAGAAATATTGGTTGGCGATATCGAGGATGAGGTGGCGGTGGTGAAATTGCGTGCCGCTATTGGCGCTGCGGTTGACGTAGTGTTGTCTGATATGGCGGTGGCGACTACCGGGCACGCGGCGACTGACCACCTCCGCACGATGGCTCTAGCTGAAGCGGCTTTCCTGTTCGCCTGTGAGGTGCTGACTCCGGGTGGCAGTTTCGCGACAAAGGTATTCCAGGGTGCTGACGAGCCTGTGCTTTTTGACGCAATGACACTGAAGTTTGACTCGGTCCGTCGGTTTAAGCCTAAGGCAAGCCGCAGCGACTCGGTTGAGATGTTTCTCGTCGGTACCGGCTTCAAAGTCCCCAAATAGTTGGGTTTTTTCTTTCCACCGGACGAAGGCTTGTCCCGCTGCAGGGCTTGTGTATATAAGCCGCGTCAACTCTCGATTCCGCTGGGGCTGGGTTGGCATGGAAATTCTTGATGCACTGACGTTTGATGATGTTCTTCTTGAACCGGCAGAATCATCCATGCTGCCGTCCGACGCGGACACAGCGACACAACTGACGAAAACCATCGGGCTTGGTATCCCGATTCTATCGGCGGCAATGGATACCGTGACCGAAGCCGAGATGGCGATTGCGCTGGCCCAGGCCGGCGGTCTGGGTGTTGTACACAAGAATCTTGGACCCGAGGAGCAGGCCAATGAGGTCCGTAGGGTCAAGAGATTCGAATCCGGTATGGTGGTGAACCCGATCACAATCCATCCTGATCAACCACTAGCCGACGCGCTGGCGATTATGGACAGGGAATCCATTTCCGGAATACCCGTGGTGGCCCGCGATGGTCGTAAGCTAGTAGGTATCGTCACAAATCGCGACGTGCGATTTGCGAGTGATCTGTCTCAGCCCATTAAAGAGTTGATGACCGAGCGGCTTGTGACCGTCGGCGAAGATGTGGAGATGGAGGCGGCCAAACAGCTGCTGCATCAACATCGGATCGAGAAGCTACTGGTTGTTGATGAGGGTGGCCACTGCGTTGGTTTGATCACGGTCAAAGATATTGAAAAGGCCAGAGCCTATCCTGATGCGTGCAAGGATGAACAGGGCCGCTTGCGGGTTGCTGCGGCCACTGGGACGGGTGATGAAGGTTTCGAACGAGCCGAGGCATTGTTGGATGCGGGCGTCGACGTCATCGTCGTGGACACCGCCCATGGTCATTCGCGCGGCGTGCTTGACCAGATTGCTCGTATCAAGCGGCTAAGTAACCAGGCCCAAATCATTGGCGGTAACATTGCGACGGCCGAGGCGGCCGCGGCGCTGATTGATGCTGGCGCTGATGCCCTCAAGGTCGGCATTGGCCCCGGCTCGATCTGTACCACCCGCGTGGTGGCTGGCGTCGGCGTACCCCAACTCACTGCGATCGAGAAAGTTGCTGGCGTTGCCCACCGGACCGGTGTTCCCGTGATTGCGGATGGTGGTATCAAATACTCCGGGGACCTCGCTAAGGCCATCGCAGCGGGCGCTGACTGCGCCATGATTGGGTCTCTCCTGGCTGGTACCGACGAGGCGCCTGGTGAGGTGTTCCTCTATGAAGGACGGTCTTTCAAGACCTATAGGGGCATGGGATCGCTCGGGGCGATGGCGCGTGGCTCGGCCGACCGTTATTTCCAAGCGGAGGTTGCGGACACGCACAAGCTGGTGCCTGAGGGTATTGAGGGCCAGGTTGCCTACAAAGGACCTGCACTCAATGTAGTACATCAACTGGTCGGCGGCCTGCGGGCGGCTATGGGATATACAGGGAACGGGAACCTGGCAGATATGCAGACCAAGTGCCGTTTCCTGCGCCTGACTAATGCCGGCCTTCGCGAGAGCCATGTCCATGACGTCACGATCACCCGTGAGGCACCAAACTATCGGCAGAACGCTTAACTTGGGCATCCACCTGCGCTTTGTGAAATGACGCCCGCCGCGCGCGTCGCCGCCAGCATTGAAATTCTCAACGAGATCGGCCGTGGGGATACGCCAGCGGATGCTATTCTGGCTGACTGGTTCCGCGGCCATCGGTTTGCCGGCTCTGGAGACCGTCGTGCCATACGCGATAGCGTGTATGCGGACTTACGCAACGGGGCCTTGCTGCGTTGGTTTGTATCAGAAAGTCACGGCGACCCGGAGGATCCGCGGCTGCGGAGTATCGCTGGGATGGCACGTGAAATGCCTGAGGCTCTAGAGGTCACGTTTTCGGGCGAGGGTTATGGGCCGTTGCCTTTGACCTCGGAAGAGCAGGAACTTGCGAACGTCGTCAAGGAAAAGGATGAAAGCGGTGTACCGGACCATGTTCGGGTCAACTGCTCGGCCGAACTATTTGGAATTTTCGCCGCGCAGTGGTGTGAGTCCACTTTGGATGAACTTGCGGCCTTGAATCGGACCGCTCCAGTGGATTTTCGGGTTAACACGTTGAATGCGAGCTTGGCGGATGCACAGGCGCGGCTAAATGCAGATGGTTATGAGACGGCACCCTTGCCTTTCAGTCCCTGGGGATTGAGGAGCATGAATCGCGGAAACTTTCAGCTGCTGGGCGCCTATCGCGAGGGAATAGTCGACGTACAAGACGAATCTAGCCAGCTGGTCGCCATCCTGGTGGATGCCGCGCCGGGCCATCGGGTGATTGATTATTGTGCCGGTGCTGGCGGAAAAACCCTGGCGCTTGCCGCCGCAACGAACAACGAGGCCGATATTCTCGCCTGCGATATCTCTGGCGCCCGGCTTTCGCGGGGTTTACCTCGCATGGCGCGCCTCGGGGTGACCTGTGTCCGGACCCTTCAGGTTCCGGCGGGACATCCGCCAGATGATTTAAGAGGTCATGGCGACCGGGTCCTCATCGATGCACCTTGCTCGGGAACCGGTACTTGGCGGCGAAGCCCCGACGTTCGCTGGCGTACCAGCGCCGATACAGTTGCTGCCTGCTTGGGTGTGCAGGATGGTCTGCTCGATACTGCCGCTTCATTGGTGCGCCCTGGCGGCCGGGTCATCTATTCCGTCTGTTCGGTACTCAAATCCGAGGGTATCGAAAGGGTTGAGGCATTTCTAGCGCGTGCGTCGGGCTTCGTGCGTGTCCCCGTTGTCCAGGTTCTAGGGCGAGGTCTTGCCGGTGATCTTGGCGTCACCGACGATCTTATGCTTACCCCATACCGGCACGGGACAGACGGCATGTACGCTGCCGTCATAGAGCGCACTTCCTGATGCGCCCGGCTGAGCTGTGGATGAAGAGAATTAGCGTTAGTGCGGGTCGAATTCGAATCGGCTAAATACCCCTATGGCTAAACTGCTTCCTGTCTCCGAAAAGATTCTCATCATAGACTTCGGCTCGCAGGTCACCCAGTTGATCGCGCGACGCATCCGCGAGTCTGGCGTTTATAGCGAGATTCATCCCTGTTTCCGGATCGACCAGGCTTTCGTCGAGGATTTTGATCCCATGGCCATAATCCTTTCAGGCGGTCCGGCCAGCGTGATGTCGGATGGGGCGCCGACTATCGATCCCGTTGTCTTCGAAGTCGGCTTGCCTGTCATGGGCATCTGCTATGGTGAGCAGCTGATGTGTCAAATGCTCGGCGGTACGGTCGAGGATTCCAGCCATCAGGAGTTTGGCCGTGCAATCCTCGAAGTCACGGACCATTGCGGTCTGTTTCACCGGGTCTGGCTGCCAGGTACAGTGCCTGAGGTCTGGATGTCTCATGGGGACCGAGTGACCGCCCTGCCCGAAGGGTTTCGCACAGTTGCGACTAGCCCAGGTGCGCCTTTTGCAGCTATCGCGGATGAGGAGCGCAAGTTCTACGGGGTTCAGTTCCACCCCGAGGTCGTTCACTCTCAGGATGGTGCGCGCCTCTTGTCCAACTTCGTGCATCATGTTGCAGGCTGCCGCGGTGATTGGACCATGGCGGCATTCCGCGCGGCTGAGATAGAAAAGGTCCGTGAGCAGGTTGGTGGCGGCCGGGTGATTTGCGGTTTGTCCGGAGGCGTCGACAGTTCGGTGGCTGCCGTGTTGATACACGAGGCAATTGGAGATCAGCTGAACTGTATCTTTGTCGATCATGGCCTGCTGCGCGCAGGCGAAGTTGAAGAGGTCGAGCAAATTTTCCGTGACCGATTCAACATCTCCCTGGTGGTCCGCGACGCCAAGGAAATGTTCCTCGATAAGCTTCAGGGAGTTAGTGACCCGGAGACGAAGCGTAAGATTATTGGCGCCACCTTTATAGATGTGTTCGAAGAGGAGGCTGCGAAGGTTGGAGGCGCTGATTTCCTCGCTCAGGGCACTCTTTATCCCGACGTTATCGAATCTGTGAGCCCGTTTGGGGGGCCGAGTGCGACCATCAAGTCGCACCACAACGTGGGAGGGCTGCCCGAGCGCATGAACATGAAGCTCGTAGAGCCCTTGCGGGAGCTGTTCAAGGACGAAGTGCGTGATCTTGGCCGTGAATTAGGTATGCCGCATGAGATCGTCGGCCGTCACCCATTCCCCGGCCCTGGTCTCGCGATTCGAATGCCCGGCGACTTTGACCGAGAGAAGCTGGAGATATTACGTCAAGCCGACGCAATTTATCTCGATGAAATACGCAAGGCTGGGCTCTATGATTCAATATGGCAGGCCTTCGCCGTGCTGCTGCCTGTACGAACGGTGGGGGTGATGGGAGATGCTCGTACCTATGATCATGTCTGCGCATTGCGCGCGGTTACCTCGACCGACGGGATGACGGCGGACAGCTATCCGTTCGAACATGCCTTCGTCGCCGGTGTTGCAACCCGTATTATTAATGAAGTGCGTGGTATTAACCGGGTAGTCTACGATGTGACGTCTAAGCCGCCCGGTACGATTGAGTGGGAATAAATGATTTAAAAACAAGGCCTTACAGTAATGGAGATTATTTCTTATTCTCAATTAGTAGTAAATGAAAATGGCAAGATGATCCAAAAAGGAATGAATTTTGGGATCCAGAAAACACATTCAGTTGTTCTCATGTCCACTGAAAAAAAAGCACCTTACAACGATTATTCGAAGTAGGTGGATTATTGAATGACATGAGTCCGCAAGAGCGAAATTAGACTTTTCTATTTTCTAAACCCCTATTTTTGCCAGGATTTCCGTATGAGCAACCTGACCACCACACTCTGCCTGACGATTGCCGTGCTTGTTGGAAGTGCGGGGGTGAGTTGGAGCGCTGATACGATTTATCCATCAGGGGCGCCGAAAATCGACTCAGGGTTTCGCAGTTATATTGGCATTAATGGTGGGGACCGAGATGGCCCTCATCAGGGAATAGATATTACGGGAAAAGAGGGTCAGGAGATTTTGGCGGTTGCCGATGGTACGGTTTTAGAAGCAACAGTGGAACAGTGTTGGGGTCCAACAATAGCGGTGGATCATGGCAACGGGATAGATGGCAACAAAATTATAGCGCTATACGGTCACGTCGGTGAAATGTTGGTTGCTGAGGGTGACGTAGTGCAGCGTGGTCAAATTATCGCTCGTTTAGGCAACAATCAGTATAAATTCGAATGCATTTGGGGAGTGCGCCATCTGCATTTTCAGATAGGCCAAAAATACCGAGATCTCTTTAATAAAGGAACTTATTGGGGGGGGTTGTATTTTCTGGAAGACGCGTCGGAGGGGATAAACCCGCACTTGTATTGGGCAGACGGACCGAACAAGGTAACTTGCTTTGAATCGAGTAAAAAATACAAAAGGGGTACTATTACTTATCCTGTACCATGTCGATGATTTTGCCCGTGAATGTGTCCGTAAGAAATACACAGGGTCTTGAGAAAAGCGTATTGGAACTACTGCGTTGCTATAGTCCCTATAGTTTCAAAGTAGTTTCAAAGTAAAATTAACCCATCTCAAACAGTTCCTTGGCCATCTTAAGATACCTCTTTGTTTGGCAAACTTGGGGTTTCTGCGTCTAAGACGCTTAGCCTCTCCGACTAAGGGAGGGTTCATTTCCTTATAAGACTTCGTACCCGCACCCGTGGAGGCGAGCTCTGTGAAGAAAAATCTTGCGATGAAAGTGTTGGAACGTTGAATGAGAGATATCAAAAAGAAGTTTAACCAGTTTGGTTTGTTGGCGGCTGCTTTGGGGTTTTTCTTCGGGCACACCGCCAGTGACTTTTTCAACTCAATAGTGACAGACGCGATAATGCCTGGATTTAACTTAATGCTGGACGTAGAGGACTGGCAGCAATCTAAGATAAACATCGGAACATACTCAATGATTTGGGGAAATATTGTTAAAAATGGTATCCGTTTCGTGATAGTGGCGGTCTCTATTATTTATATTCTCAGGTGGCTAGAGATGGAGGAAAAGTAAAACGTTACGTTCAAAATAATAATATATTCTTAAATAAAAGAGGTTAGGGTTTTCGAAAAAAATGAATATTACCTTTTATTGTGCTCGAAGAAATCTAGGGTCATTTTAAGAGCGTGCCTTGTTGCTTCTTCGTTGTAGCCATCCTTTAGGCACGGCCGGCAGTCCCAACTGTGCCCGACATCAGGGAATATATGCCGTCTGAAGGTGTGGCTCCTGGATTTAATCAGATCCAATTGGCCGAAAACAAAACGGGGTTTCTGAATGCTGTCTTTAGCCCCGTGGATGGCAAAAACAGGGTTGCTGCTGCTATCGAAATAGTTGGCAGGAAAACCATCCCAACCGCCACTGGGGGGCCAACGCCAAACACCGTAATGTGATACGGCAGCATTTACATGCTTACGGGCAGCTAAAAAGCTTGCCCAGTATCCTCCATTGGAAAAACCAACTGCAAAGATATTTTTTTTATCAGAGCGGGTGTCCTGTTTGATGACTTCGACTATTAGACGAAGTTCAGATTCGATTTTTAATCGGTATGTTGTCCAAGTGTTAAAACGGTTTCTATAAGATATCCCGTGGCGTCTAAAAAAATCTGGAGCGTAAACCGCATACCCAGATTTTTTGTATTTTGAGATTTGATGTTTGACGGTTTTGAAACCTCCACTGGTGTGTAGGGCTATGACCACGGGGAAGGGGCCGTCGCCCTCAGGATATCTTATCTCGTGATAGATCGGCTCTGCATATGAAGCAGAGTGAACTACCATCAATACGGAAATGATAAATGTTAATCTAATTTTAAAAATTGTGGTCCACTAGGAGTCTCTGAAATTCAACTAGGGGATTTTCGGCTTAATTGGCGGCTCAATCAATCCTAGTCGTCCCCTAAAGATCAAAATGATTAACCTGCCGGCAATCCATGTCTTGACCGGCACGGCGCAACCCGCTGAGTTAGCGCCCACTTGTGAACAAGGGTATTAGATGGCGCAGGATGAACCTGACTATAAAGTAACGGCGGGGCGGCCGGATACGACAACGCGTTCGGGCCGGCTGAAGATGCTTTACCCGACTATTGGGGATTTGCGGGCGAAGGCGCGAAAGCGGGTGCCGCG
>PBMH01000029.1 GCA_002722515.1 Alphaproteobacteria bacterium
ATATTGCTAAAAAAATTAGTGGTGATAACAGCGTTACCGCTGTCTCTGTTTCCTCGCAGTTGTCAGATGTTGTAACCAAGACATCTGCTCTATTGGAAACAACTTCACAAGCGTTTTCTGTGGTACTTGATGGTGCGGTAGAAGAGGGAGACGTGTTCTCTCTTGTAATTGGCGGAGAAACAGTCTCGTACACTGTGACAGCTGATGATGTGACCGCCAGTGTCGATGTGTCACCTCCGCTTACTGTAATACGTGACAAGCTTATTGCGGCCGTGGAAAGTTCGGATGTTGAGGTGGCGTCATCTGCGGCATTTTCTGGAAATGAACTTGTTCTGACAGTTGATGCTTCTTCGAGTGCGATTGCAGTATCTGCTGCGATGTCGGATTCTGGAGAAAGTTCAGGGATAGCTGTGAGCGCAACTGGTATAGAATCGGCGTTGATGGGCTTTGAAACTAGTTTGACTGCGCTTTCAGGTGTAACAGGTGCTATCGGCGAAGCAGTGGATGCCGTTGTTGCTAATGCAGCTGCTGTTGAGGTCTACTCAAGTACTGTGGATGTGAATGAAGCCTTGATAAGGGGCGGGCCAGATTATTCGTTAATCAAGAATTCTGATGGTACGGGTTATCTGGACCTTGCAATTATTGCAGCCCAAAATGCCCAATCACTTGTAGCTGGTACGCAAAGTTGGGCGGATCAAGCTACTGCTAGGGCAATCTATTCGGAATCTTCAGCGGCGCAAGCACAGGCTGGTCAGTCGCAATATGCCCAAAGCCTATCCAAGACAGTGCAAGAGGAAGCATTGCGGATTGCTCAGGAGCTGGCAAATGCACGACCTGTTGCTGCAGACGATGTTGATGCGCTTGCTGAGGATGCTTCCGTCATCATGGACCTTCTTCAAAATGACAAGCGGGCAGATGGTGATCCGCTTGTTGGAGCTACATTACTCTCGGTCGGTGCAGCAACGAATGGTGATATAGAAATTTTAGCACAACAGGAACTTGTTACCTTTAGTGGTGCAGGCGCAGGTGTAACATATACCTTGACCCTAGAGGGACATGAAATTTTTTATCAGGGTCTCAGTTATGAAAATGCGGCGTCAGTTGCCAATAAGGTTGTGGAAGTGATTAATAGTAATATTAGTATCAATGAAACTATTATTGCTTCCTCAGAAAGTGATGGGGTGATTCGTATTTCGGCGTCACAGGCAGGTCAGCCATTTACGATAGCTGAGGATGATGGCAATATTAGTATAGCCCATGACGTTGTTAATGGTAGCGTTCGTTACACTCCTAACGCTAATTATAACGGGAATGACAGCTTCACTTATACGGTTGCTAATGATGCTGATGTACCAAGCTACAGCTCAGCAACTGTTAGGGTCGAGGTCTCAGCAGTAAACGATGGTCCTACTTCAGTTGATGATTTTGGGACAGTGGTTTCAGCCGTCGGGTCGTCAGTAAGAGTGTTGAGTAATGATACTGATATAGACGGTGATGCACTCACTATTTCACAGGTCACATTTGAAGGAGTGACGCGGGCAATTTCTGGTGAGACCACAATTACTGGCGGAGATACAGGTAGTGTAGTGGTAGTTAACCCGACCAACGGTCGCATCAGTTTTGTGCCAGAAAGTGACTGGTATAAGGAGTTGTCGGCCGGTGATGTTGAGCAAAAAACTATTGAGTATACGGTAGTAGATCCAGATGGCGCAGCGTCATCAAGCTCATTGACATTGACTGTCCAGGGTGTAAACGACGCACCTGAGGTTACGTCATCAGCTATTACCCTTTCTGGAACTGAGGATAATCCAGATACCATTACCATTGGAGGAGTAATAGAAGCTGGTGACGAGTATTCAATTTCTGTGCAGCATGGCAGCAGTGATGCGATTACGGTGAATTATACTGTAACCGGAAATGAGTCAAATTTGGCAGAAATAGAAGCGGCCTTGGTTAATCTTCTAATGTCAAACGAGACCTTAGGCAGCGTTATTGATGCCGTGAGTGGCCCTGATATCAGTGGTATCGAGATCCGGTCAAAAGATTCTGGTTTAATTTCTACTAGTGCCACTGCGACGGATGCGGGCGCCGTTAGTAATTTAACTGCGACGGTGGTCGACGGTGCGATTACCGGCAACTTAAGTTCTTATGCATCAGACCCTGACGATAATTCCAGTCTTACGTATTCGGTTGCAGCGGGTGGTAACCCTGAAAATGGAACGTTATCTGTCAAGCCCGACGGTACTTTCTCGTATCAACCTAATGGCAATTATAATGGCGCGGATGGCTTTATTTTTAGAGTTGTTGATGAAAATGGTGTCGCTGCAACAAAGTCAATTGCGCTGGATATCGCTTCTGTAAATGATGCCCCAATTGTTGTTGGTGAAGTCGTTCAGTTGGCTGCGAATAAGTCGGTTGTTTTGCGCGTTCTCGATAATGATAGTGATATAGAAGGACAGGATATCTCACTAAAGTTGGATAGCGTAAGCTTTGGCGGTGCAGAAGGTTCAGTGACAGCAGTGCAAAATACTGACGGGACCATTACGATAACCCCCAATGTTGAGCATGCGCTCTTTGTTGACTTAGGTAAAGATCAGGCGGCGGCTGTCCAAACAATCTCCTATACCGTTGAAGATACAGAAGGCGGGGAAACTACTGGACAGGTTGATCTTACAGTTCTTGGTGTTGAGGGGCCGCCAGTTGCACTGAATGATGCAGGTAATGTAACTGAAGGTGGAAGCGTTGTCATTGATGTGTTGGATAATGACAGAGATAAGGACGGCGACACCCTTCGAGTTTTGACGCCAACTGCTGGAAGTTTTGGTGCAACTCGTCTCAATGATGACGGCACTATAACATATACGGCTTCTGCTTCTACACTTGAAAGCCTTGGTGTTAACGACACAGAAGTTGATACTTTCGCATACTCTGTGACGGATGGTACTAATTTTACTGAAGCGACAGTAACTGTCACAATTCAAGGCGAGAATGATGTCCCGATTACAACAAATGACGTAGCACGAGCGAAGGAGAATGGTGACGCTGTATTAATTGATGTTTTCTACAATGACCGGGATGTTGATGAGGGTGACACCCTGACTCTTCAGATGCCAGAGCTGGTGAGTGAAAAAGCCGCCGCGTTAATCATGGTAAATGCAGATAGGGTTGTGTTGGGAGGAACGCTGGAGGTAGGGGACGCATATTCAGTTACATTTACAATTGGTGGAGTGGAGCAAAGCCCGCTAACAAAAGTTGTTACTGCTGACGACACGGAAATCACTGATATTGAACTTGCGCTCATAGAGTTAATCAATACACATGAAACAATTTCTGGTTTTCTTACTGCGACAAGTGGTCCTGCGAATGGCATACTTCTTGTCAGTGCAAAAAATCCCGATACAGTCTTTGAAACGTCAGCTTCCACAGTGAATGCAACAGGAGGTGATTTTGATGATACTTCTGCAACGGCGACACGGACGAAAGTAGTTTCATATAATCCGACAACAGGTCAGATCACTGAGATTGAGCATCAAGATATTAGTCATGCAGCTTTAGCCGAGGCAGGGTTTGATGTTGGTTCTGATGTTGAAGTTGTCGCTGGCACCTACGTGATAACAATAAATGACGTGCCCGTTGAGGTGGATGTCACAGGACCTAAAACAGTAGGCGAATTAAATAATGCCTTCGCTGCGGCCATTAACGCAGACGCTGGATTGTCAGCCAAGGTGTTTGCGACCGGAAATGATTCTACGCTTGTGGTAAAAGGATTGGATGCCTCGCCATTTACCGTCAATTTTAGTGCCTCGGGCGGTGAAATTACAGATGCTGCTCACAATGGCAATGCGTCCCGTTCTTGGGCTAGTGTAAAAACCGCCTCTCCTGACGCATTTAATGCCATGGATGCTGGAGACAAGATTGTTGATACATTTTCCTATAAAGCCCTTGATGAAACCAGTGATCCTAATGATATCAGTTTGACGAGGGTTAATATCACTGTCGGCGGCGCCAATGACCGGCCTGATGCATTCAATGACACTTATACTGGAGTGATTCAAGAAGACGGGGACTATCATGAGATAGATGTGCTGTCGAATGATACAGACGCTGATGAAGATGACACCCCTGAAACGTTAATTGTCAACTCAGTAACATCAGAAAATGGTGCCACTATTACGATTGGATATTACTATGATCTTGACCCTGAGACTGGGAAAGAAATCCAGATTCAGGGAACGCCCCAAAAAGTCTATTACGATCCACGCAAGCTAGACTCTGTTCTTGATGAGACTGATGTCAACGGTAGTCCAATAAAGGTAGGCAAATTTATTAGTGTGCCCGCATTTGATGCGCTTGGTGAGGGTGAGACAACACAAGATACTGTGACCTATACAATTCGCGATGCGAGTGGGGCTATCTCCGAAGAGGCTGAGCTGACGGTTACTGTAACAGGGACAAATGATGCGCCAGTTGCGGGTGTTGAAAGGTATGCCGCATTTAAGGGCAGTGCTTTGAATGTAGATCAAGTTAGCGAAGGTGTGCTAGCTAATGATACTGATCCCGATTCAGATGACCAGGGCAGTCTTCAGGTGGTTGCTGGAGAGGTAACAAGTAAGCTTGGTGTTACAGTCATATTATATAGTGATGGTCGTTTTGAATATGATCCCACTACGTCTACAGCATTTGATGATTTGAGTGCCACAAGTTCAGATAGAGATGATGAATTTAAATACAAAGTGATTGATCCGCAGGGAGAGGAAACTGAATCGACTGTCTATGTCGGTGTGACTGGTGTACTTCCAAAAAGCGATGTCCAGCTCAGTGGAGGCTCCGAAACGGTAACTCTTGACGCTATTATTCAAGAAGCGTTGAAAGGCACTGCGCAAAGTGATGCTCTAACGTTATCTGGCAAGGCTGTTTCAGGAGACGCTTTCGACGGTGGGGATGGAACGGATACACTTGTCCTAGACGGCAGTGGGAACAATGAAATTTCTGTCAAGAATACGGAGGTTATTTCTGGTGGAGCTGGTGACGACCGCATTATTATCGACGGACCGGGTACCGATGGCGCAGATATCACGATTTCTTCCGGTGGTGGGAGTGATGCCATTGCGCTTAGTGAGGGGTTTGAGTTTAAGTCGGCTGAACGGAGCGGTGATGATCTCGTTGTAACAGCTGATTATACAAACCCGGATGTTGCCTCGGCAGAAACTGAGACGGTAGCGGTTACGCTTGAAGATCACGCATCTGCTCCCTTTAGTTCATTAGAAATTGATGCTGATGGCGACGGATTAATTGACCCTGAAAGTGAGATCTTCTCATTGACGGCAGATGTAGAAGAGGACGCCCTGATAGTTGGAACCGACGGTGATGATGTCCTCACTGGTGGTGAAAATGATGATCTTCTGATTGGAGGTGCTGGCGCAGATACTATCGATGGCGGTTCCGGAGACGATACTATTCAGGTTGGCGCTGGCAACGATACTATTGATGGTGGTGATGGTGTCGATACCCTTAGCTTGGGATCGGTGAGCGAAGGAGCTACTGTTAATCTTGCAATGGGAACCTCAACGGTTGGGTCAGATACTGATGCGGTTACCAATATTGAAAATGTTAGGGGTGGCTCAGGCGTTGACACCGTGACTGGTGATGATGGTGCCAACACGATAGATGGTGGGGGCGCTGCCGATAACATTGATGCAGGCGGCGGCGATGACCTGGTCGTTGGTGGGGATGGCTCTGACACCTTGAGAGGCGGAGCGGGTAACGATGTTATTTACGGAGATGCCTTAGGTGATGGTGGTTCCGTGTCCGGATCTCAATCTGGACTTGCGCTTGCTCAATCTATTGATGTTATGGGAATGCCTGCGTCAGAGTTTGATGATGTCTCGGTTCTCTCAGATAAGGATGTTCGAGGTTTCCAGAGTGGACAGGGTGCAGTCGGTCTGACGAGGTCGATGACGCCCGATGACGAGGGTTTTGCGAATCAGTGGTATCTTGACAACCCCAACGCTATTTTAGGTGGTGTTGATATTGATATAGAGGCCGTTTGGGATGACTACTCCGGTAACGGTGTCAGTGTAGGCATAATCGATGATGGCATCGATTATGCGCACGTTGACATTGTTGAGAACTACAATAATGCGATTGATTTTGATGCCTTAGATGAGGTTTTAGGACTTGGTTCTGACGACCCGATGTCGGACGGGGTAGATGACTTTCACGGTACAGCAGTGGCTGGTGTTATCGGTGGCTCCCTTGGCGGAGGTGATGTTGTTGGTGTTGCTTATGAGGCTTCCTTGGCAATGTTCAGGATGGGATTTGGTTTTGAAGCCAGTGCTAGCCAGACCGAGGCCGTCTTGCAGCAAATGGTTAATGTTGACGTTGTCAATAGTAGCTGGACCTATGGTGAGGCGTTCACAGACAACAAGAATGAGCTTAAATCTGCTGAATTCTTTGAGGCAATTACGGGAGCCGTCGATGCGGGTAGAGAGGGCTTGGGAACAGTTATCGTTTTTGCTGCAGGCAACTACGGTGAAGATGGTGATAGCAGTGATTATCATAGCTTCTCCAACACACACGAGACGATATCAGTTGGGTCCGTAGGCCTCTTTGGAAGTGCTTCATCATTCACGTCAGCAGGGTCTTCTATCCTATTATCTGCACCAGGTGAAGATATCTATACAACGGACCTTTCCGGTGCGGGAGGGTTTTCAACCGGCGATTACTTTGAAAACTTTAGCGGAACTTCAGCGGCAGCGCCTATTGTTTCTGGCGTTGTTGCGTTGATGTTGGAAGCCAATCCTGACTTGGGTTATAGGGATGTTCAGGAAATTTTAGCATATTCAGCGGCTAATCCAAATGATAATGTTTGGATGGGTAATGCGGCGGGCAACGCAAATGGGGGTGGCTTAACATTTACTGATGATTATGGTTTTGGTATCGTGGATGCTCACGCTGCAGTGCGTCTTGCTGAGACATGGACGAAGCAGTCAACCTATGACAACATGGTATCAGCATCTTCTGCCATAAAAACCGTTGAGTCTGACATACCGGACGGTGGCGTCCTTACCAGTACTATAACTGTTTCAGGCGATCAAGTCGACATTGATCATGTCGAGGTTAATGTCCAGCTGAGCCATGATTATATAGGTGATCTTTTAATTGAAATAACATCACCGGTGGAACTAGGAGCACCTTGCTTAACAGGCCGTTGGGTGGTGACTACGAGGGCGCAGGTTCTCTCGATTTTACATTCGATAGTGTCCAGTTCTGGGGGGAGACGTCTAACGGCGATTGGACAATTTCGGTCACTGATACTGAGGCTGAAGAACAGTCACCTACACAGACGTTTGACACTTGGTCATTGGATTTCATTGGTGATTTGGCAGAAGATAATTCTACCTACATTTTTACAGATGACTGGAACGCGCTTGGAACTGATGCTGCACGTAACACGATTGAAGATGCAGCTGGTTTGGATACTCTCAATTTTGCTGCCATGACGTCGGCTGTGAATGTTGACTTGACGCCAAGTGCTGTCAGTCAGGTTGGCGATCTCTCAATGTTTATCAGCGAGGGCACTTTGATTGAAAAGGCGTTTGGTGGTGATGGCGCTGATACGTTCTCCGGTAATGCAGAGGATAATACACTATATGGTATGCGTGGAAATGATCTCCTAGAGGGCCATGCTGGCGATGACCAACTTTTTGGTGGAGCTGGAAATGATATCCTCATCGGTGGTTATGGTGAGGACACTGCTGTTTATGTGGGTGCCAGAAGCAATTATGCTGTTTTAACTCAGAGTAGCGGAACAACAATTGTATACGATAAGTCAGGCGTGGATGGTATTGACGAAGTAAGTGGCGTTGAGAAGCTCGTTTTTGCAGATCAGACCGTTATTCTTGGAACCGTAAATGAAGTTGCAGGGACGTCATCTAATGATGTCGGCGCCGATGCCCTTATAGGCTCAACTGGAAGTGACGTTATTACTGGTCTGGCCGGTGACGATAATATTACTGGCCTGGCCGGCGATGATTATATTGTTGGCGGAGCTGGCGATGACATCATTGACGGGGGTTCAGGAGATGACGCTGCTGTATTCAGTGATGCTTTTAATGCATATACGATTACCACGAATGACAGTGGCAACCTTGTCGTCACTCATGACGACAACAGTAACGACTCCGACGGGGCTGACCAGCTTAAAAGCATCGAAACTCTTGAGTTTGCTGATGCAAGAATTTCTGTTGGAGATGAAAACCCCATCCTGACAGGAGATACGAAGACGGTTGCAGAGGACGGGACTCTTCAAATTTCCGTTAGTTCTCTCCTTGCGAACGATTTCGATTTTCAGCAAGAAGCAGATACTCTTACCGTTGTGCAAGTTACTTCGGCGAAATTTGGTAATCTTACGGGTCAAAAGGATGGCAGTGGAGCCATCACTTCACTTTCCTACTCACCAAACGCAAATTTCAATGGATTGGATACTTTCACGTATACGGTTCGGGATAGCGACAATAATGAGGCCACGACTGCAGTTAGTATAGATGTAACGCCTGGTAACGACGTGCCTGTTCCCGAGACTGATAGAGTTATTGCGATTGAGAATGCCGTTGTTACTGGCAAGCTTGAAGCAACTGATATTGACGGCGATACCCTGACTTTTGAACTCGTGACACCTCCGGGGCGTGGCACGCTCTCGCTAACAGCTAATGGCACCTATACTTACGCCGCAGGTAAAGATTACATTCCCGCTGGTGAGAAAGATGAAACATTGAGTTTTACATATCGGGTATCAGATGGTGGAACTCCGGTCCAAAAGACCGCTAACCTTGTTGTCACGGCAGCAACCGAGAATGATGACATAATTTATGGCGGAGCTGGCCAAGATACTATTTATGCGGGTACCGGCGATGACACAATCGATGGTGGTTCTGGAGACGATGTTCTCGATGGTGGTTCAGGTAATGACGTATTCCTTGCTTCTCAGGGTGCTGATACGGTGGTTTCAGGAGGTGGTGTTGATACACTGTCATTTGCCGCGGGTCAGTCGATTTCAGATATTCAGTACGTAGATGCTGATAACGATGGCTTCAGGGATGACCTGATGTTTACTTTCATCCAAGCTGATGCAGAGGCTGAAGTTCATACAGTTACAGTAATTGATCAAACCACCGATGCTGTGGAGCTAGTCAAGTTTGATTTTAATGAAGATGGTATGGTTGATGGCGACGGTGATGATGCAACTGAACGGTTTCGCCTTGCAAGCAGTCTGGATGCTGGTAGTAGTTCTACCAATACAATCATCATTGGTACGGATGGATCGGACGAAATAGGCGGCAGTAACTTTAATGATGTTATTTATGGTTATGGTGGCAATGATGTTATTTCGGGTCGGCGCGGAAATGATAGGATTGAGGGCGGAGAAGGGGTTGACACGGTCAAATATAGCGACGTTAGCGATGGAGTGGAAGTTGATCTTTCTGCGGGGCAAGCTTCTGGCTCTACCGTTGGTGAAGATACTTTAGCTGGTATAGAAAATGTTGTCGGCAGTGCGGGCAGTGATATCATTAAAGGTGACGATAATGATAATATTCTTTCTGGCGGTGCTGGAGATGATCAGCTTGCGGGTGGTGCTGGTAATGACACTCTCTCTGGTGGTGCTGGTGTTGATACTTTAACATTTGATGGAGTTGAAAAAGATGTAAATGTCAACCTTACTGCGGGAACGGCTGTAGGCCTTGACACTGGCTTGGATAACATTTCTGGTTTTGAAAATGTCATTGGAGGTGACGGTAATGACACTCTCATTGGTGATGAAGGAAATAATAGGCTTATTGGTGGTGCAGGTGATGATCAGATCCAAGCCTTTGGCGGCAATGATGTCATTGATGGTGGCGAAGGTATTGACAGTGTTTCCTTTGAAGATTCTGAAGAGGCCGTAACTATAGATCTGGGCGCCGGAACTGTCTCTGGGGTAGGCACTGGCACAGATACCATTAGTGGTGTGGAGAACATCAGTACGGGTTCAGGAGATGACACTGTCACGGCTGATGGTCGCGCTAATATCATTGCTACAGGTGCAGGAGACGATGTTGTAGAGGGTGCTGGTGGTGATGATACTCTTGATGGCGGGACAGGTGTTGACACAATATCTTTTGAGAACGCCGAGGAAGGTGTTGCCGTTGATCTAGAGAGCGGAAGCGCACATGGTGATGATACTGGTGTGGATACGTTCAGGGCATTTGAAAATGTAACAGGTGGCCGTGGTGATGATATAATTACAGGTGATGGCCTCAATAATGTGCTGATCGGTAATCGAGGATCCGACGTTTTGGACGGGGGAGCAGGCAATGATCGTCTCGACGGTGGTTTAGGTGATGACGTATTCATTGTTTCTGATGGCGACGACGTCATTATTGCTGGTGGTGGTGACAACACGCTGAAGATAGGGGCAGACTATTCCATGCAGGGCGTTATGCTGGATAAAGACACTGGGGATCTAACTCTAAATTTCTTGAAGACAACTAATGATACAGTCCACGTCACTACAATTAAGAATTCTGTTTCCCAACCGATCACTACCCTAACGACGGTGGATGCAGAAGGAAATGAATCTCGACTAAATCTCAATGTGACTTTCAATGAGGACACCCAGACCTATTCCGCAGCATCGGATAACGATACACTTATTATTGGTACGACAGGTGACGAAACCATTGCTGGCGGGGCTGGCAATGATGAAATTGTCAGTAATGCCGGAGACGATGTTATTTTGGGTGGTGCTGGTGATGACAGAATCCTTGGTAATGCGGGTAATGATACGATTGATGGTGGCACTGGTGACGATACACTTGAGGGTGGTCAGGGAAGCAACGTCTACAAAGTGTCTGATGGTGACGATACAATTATTGCCAGCAGTCAGTTGGATACGATCGAAATTGGTAGCCAATTTAGTTTACAATCCGTCTTGCTTGACCCAAGCAGTGGAAGCGTAACATTCTCGTTTGCAAAGCAAGAGAGAGTAGATGGGGAAAGCGTCACATCGTCACACTCTCTCACTGTGGACGGACTAGCAGGCAATCCTGTAAAAAACGTTCGCATTCAATCGGATGATGGACCTCAGGATTATGATCTCTCCGTTGAATATGATGGTGAAACGGGCACCTATACTTCGATATCAACTGGCCTCGCAATTTTGACTGGAACGGACGGACGTGAAACCCTCGTTGCCGGTGCGGAGGACGATCTGATTTTTGCAGGTGATGGAGATGACGCACTAATTGGTGGCGCCGGTGACGATATTCTTCAGGCCGGTGGAGGCAATGATACGCTCTCCGGCGATGCAGGTGACGACAGACTTCAGGGCGGTGCGGGCGATGATACGCTTACCGGTGGCACGGGTGATGATGCGCTTATTGGAGGCTCGGGTACTGACACGGCAGATTTCTCGGGTAATCGTTCAAATGTGGAGATTGATCTCACAGCGGGAACAAGCGAAAGCAGTGGTGCAGGATCTGACACGCTGGATAGTATCGAAAATGCTATTCTTGGGTCGGGCGCTGACATGCTTAGGGGGAGCGGCGCAGGCAATATACTAGATGGTGGCGCTGGAGATGACGTGCTCGATGGTGCCGGCGGTGATGATACTCTAAGGGGTGGCTTGGGTAATGACACATTTAAGGTGTCTGACGGTGATGATGTTATTGTTGCCGGTGGTGGCAGCGATACTCTGGTCGTTTCGGCTGGATATGATCTAGACCGGTTGGTTCTTGATGAGAATACGGGTAACTTAACTCTTTCTTTGACCAAAAATGAGGAAGATCACTCTGTCACGATTGCAGCTCAAGATATTGACCCTGTTGAGACCCTCAGGGTATTCTCGGACGCGGAGACCTTTGATGACTTTAGTTTGCGTGTTAGCAGAGATCCTAATACGGGTGTGTATTCTGCTGAGACAGATTCACCAACACGGGTAGTAGGAACGGTTGGCGCAGATAGACTAATCGGCGGCGATGGCAATGATATTCTTTTGGGCAATGGTGGGAATGATACTCTTGATGGCGGAGTTGGAAGTGATTATCTGAGAGGCGGTACTGGTGACGATATTTATCTTACATCGGACGGAACAGATGTGATTCTCACTGGCGGTGGGAGTGATACCTTAGAGGTTGTTACTGGATATACCTTGCAGAATGCCTCTCTTAATCCCACTGATGGAGCTCTTACTCTTACTATTCTCAAAGATGACAGCAGTGAGCATGCTGTTGTTATTGAGAGACATGAGGTTGAGCCTCTCTCAACCATCCGCTCTGGGGGTATAGATTATAGTCTAGATGTGTCTTACGTTGATGGCGTTTATAAGGCGACAGGTGATCTGCCGACGTTGATGGCAGGCACAAATGCAGCGGATACGATTGTTGGCGGAAGTGCTGACGATATCCTTTATGGTAATGCTGGTGATGATGAAATTTTGGGTGGGGCAGGCAATGATACAATCATCATATCAGATGGAGACGATGTTATCACTTATGGAGATGGTGTGGATCGTGTCGTCATTAGGGCCGACTATCAAATCAAGAACACTGAATCTGTTGATGGGAGCCTTAAACTTAATCTTACAAAGCTTTCGGATGGCAGCGATCATAGTGTCACGCTCACAAGTGATGGCAGTGAAAATGCTGATTTTAGTCTTCGAGTCTATAGAAATGATGTCGAATTTGATGACCTGCTCGTAAAGACTGAACCAGTTAAAGATGGTGACGGAAATATCATTCCTCCACCTACAATCGATGCCAGCACTGAGACAACTCCCAGTCTTCTCATTAGCGGTGAACGTGGTGACACGTTGATTGGTGGTGCTGCTAGCGATCAGCTCAGTGGTGGCGCAGGTAATGATATTCTTGATGGAGGATTGGGTGACGACCTTCTTGCGGGTGGGGCGGATATAGATACTGCGGCATTTGGAAGATCTACAAGTTCTGTAAATGTTGATCTTGCTGAAGGCACTGCGAGTGGAGAGGGTAGTGGCGATGATATGTTGACCGCCATTGAAAACGTTCAGGGCTCAGATTTCGACGATACTCTAAGTGGTGATGAAACAAGCAACCGCCTTGAGGGTAGGCTTGGTGACGATATCTTGAGGGGTCGTGCAGGGGACGACGCAATTATTGGCGGTGAGGGTTTTGACACGGCAAGCTATGACGACGTTTCTACAACAGTTACTGTTGATATGGGTGCAGGAAGTGTTAGTGGAAGCGATGTTGGAAGCGACTCTTTGCAGAGTATTGAGCGAGTGAACACTGGTTCAGGCGCCGATATTCTCAAAGGAAGTAGTGGGGATGATACTCTTGATGGTGGCAGTGGCGATGATGTGTTCTGGGTCACAGACGGAGATGATGTAATTATTGCTGGTGGTGGTACGGACGCACTTTACCTTTCCTTTGGTTATGAACCTGTATCCCTGTCAGTTGATACTGAGAGCGGCAATCTGGAGTTGGTGGTAGAGAGAGATGGCGAGCAGCACAGTGTTCTCGTAGAAAATCATCTGACAGAGAAGCTTTCTGTCATTCGGCAGTTCACGACTGCAGACAATGATGACGAATATGAAGAATACGGCTTATCTGTAAGCTATAACACGGCAATAAATCTCTACACTGCAGAGACCGACATGCCGACTTTGATAGGCGGATCATCTAACGTTGATCTTCTCATCGGTGGTGGTGGGGATGATGTTCTGCTCGGAAACGCTGGCGATGACAATCTCATTGGCGGTGGTGGAGATGATTTCCTTGTTGGTGGCGCTGGGAATGACCGGTACGTTGTTGACGCTGGGCATGATCAAATTGAAGTTGGAGGTGGTGAGGATAAGCTTCTCGTGGAGGGCGTGCTTGAAAGTATTAAACTTGTTAATAACGACCTCCAATTTACGGCGACTTACAACGATGAAGCCTATACGGCAACAATCCTTGATCATGCGAATGGCGGTGACAATGCTCTCACATTCGTAGAGTTAGATCTTGATGGCGATAGAACAGTAGAGACATTTAGGATTGGCAGTAATCTGTTTATTGGTTCTGCCGATGATGATCCCAATTTGACAGCTGTTGATGTTGAAAATGCAGCCGGTGAGCTTGTGCCTGTCAGTGCGGTTCTTATCGGAAATGAGGGAGACGATGCTCTTACTGGCAACTCTTTAGGCGATCAGCTTATCGGCGGTGATGGAGCAGATATACTCGACGGTGGTGCCGGTGATGATCTTCTTGATGGTGGCGCCGGGAATGATGTATATGTAGCTTCAGATGGCCATGACACAATTATTACAGGCGGTGGAAATGATCGTCTGAATATTCTAGCAAGTTACGAATTGACGAATATGGAATTGGATCCGGAAGTGGGGTCACTTACCATTACAGTCAATGACGGCGTCGCTAACCATAGCGTCACTGTTCAAAATCACGATGCTGCACCGTTGGCATCTGTAAGAATTTATTCTGATGTTAGCAATTATACCGACTATTCCCTTGACGTTTCATATGATGAAGAGACTAACACATATTCTGCTAGTGGCGATGTGCTTACAATTCTTTCTGCGACATCGGGAGCAGAGGTCGTTTCAGGTGGAGACGCTAACGATATTATCTTCGGTGGCGACGGCAACGATACAATTATTGGCGGTGGAGGGGATGATCGTCTATCGGGCGGAGGTGGAAGTGACACTGCTGATTATAGTGCGGACACTTCAGATCTGACCGTTGATTTGTCTGTAGGGACAGCAGCAAGTGCTGATAGTGGGGATGATACACTTACAGGTATCGAGCGGGTTATTGCCGGATCAGGTGATGATGTTCTTATCGGTGATTCGGGTGATAATCGACTTAAAGGTGGTGCTGGTGATGACAGATTGGTGGGCGGTGCTGGTGATGATCGTTTGGTGGGTGGTTCAGGAACGGATATAGCGGACTTTAGCCAGGCTGATGATACGATTGAGATCGATTTAGCCCAGGGAACGGCGAGCGGTATCGAGATTGGTAGTGATACCCTCAAGGGGATTGAGAATATTTTTGGTGGCAGTGGCGATGATATAATCAGGGGTTCTTCAGGTGATAATAAGCTATTTGCCGGTGCTGGTGACGACACATTGTATGGCGGTGGCGGTACAGATGTTCTGTATGGTGGTGAGGGAAATGACCTATACGTGGCCGAGGCGGGTAGCATTACGATCAATACAGGCGGCGGCGAGGACAGCTTAAAGCTTTTAGGTTCTTTGACCAGCGTGTCTTCTAGAGATGTTGATGGTGACGGGAATCTTGACCTCCATTTTGAAGCTAACTTCCTGACGGATTATACGGTTACAGTCAACAATCAGGCTAGTGCACCCCTGACAAGTGTGGAGCTGGATCTTGAC
The DNA here is from genome assembly GCA_002722515.1 of Alphaproteobacteria bacterium. GTDB lineage: Bacteria > Pseudomonadota > Alphaproteobacteria > UBA6615 > UBA6615 > UBA8079. The sequence goes on from PBMH01000029.1 coordinate 15,407, forward strand.
GGTGATGGAAGCATTGAGCAATTTGCGTTGACAAGTGGCAGTGATCAAAATCAGCTGGTTGTTGGGACGACGGGGTCCGATGTCTTAGAGGGCGGTGATCGTAGTGATATTCTTCTCGGTGATAGTGGCAACGATAGGTTGTCTGGTGGACTGGGAGTTGATCAGCTTGCGGGTGGTGCTGGTGATGATATTTTATCCGGCGGTGCCGGTGACGATGTCATTGAAGGTGGAGAAGGTGTCGATACTTTGACCTTCGCTGATGTGACGGATGACCTTGTTGTGAATTTGGCATCGGGCTTTGCTTCAAGTGATGAGAGTGGAACGGATACTATACGTGGAGTGGAGACTGTTATTGCTGGGTCTGGC
>PBMH01000030.1 GCA_002722515.1 Alphaproteobacteria bacterium
GCACCGACAATGCCGCGATGGTGGCCTGGGCTGGCATCGAGCGGCTGCGCATCGGCGCGACCGACACGCTCGAGTTCCGCCCACGCCCGCGCTGGCCGCTGGCAGAACCTGACGCAGCAGAATAAGCTGAAAGCTCCGAAAGAGGAAGATAATGGCCATCCACGAAAAACTGGGCACCAAATCGCGCATTCAACCGCTGTCCCAACACCGGACGCCGTCGCCGTGACCCGGAGTTGGGGAGGTTAGCATGCAACGCATAGCCGTGATCGGAGCCGGTGCGTGGGGTACCGCGCTTGCCACCGTTGCGCAGCGTGCGGGCTGCGATGTCCTGATCCATGCGCACGAGGCCGAGACCGTCGCCGCAATCAATTCACACCATGAAAACAAAACCTTCCTGCCAGGGGTGCCGCTCGAACACTCAATCACTGCCACCGACGACCTGGCCCATGCAGTTGACGGGGCCGATGCGATCTTGATGGTGACCCCTGCCCAGTTCATGCGCGCGACGCTAACGGCGCTAGCGCCCTCGCCAAAGTCGAAGCCACCCCTAGTCATCTGCTCTAAAGGTATCGAGCTCGATACCGGAAAATTAATGAGCGAAGTTGCCGAGGAGGTCGCGCCAAACGCTGATTTAGCCATCCTGTCGGGCCCAACTTTTGCTGCCGAGGTGGCGCGCGGGCTACCCACGGCAGTCACCCTCGCCTGCACCACCGCGAGCACCGCCTCGGCGCTAGCAGCCGCCCTAGGGACCCCATCCTTTCGCCCCTACACAGCGACCGACCTAGTCGGCGTGGAGGTAGGCGGCGCAATCAAGAATGTCATCGCCATCGCTTGCGGCATCGTAGAAGGGCGCGGATTGGGTGAGAATGCCCGCGCCGCCGTCATTGCACGCGGCCTGGCCGAGATCACTCGCTTCGCCGCAGAGCTCGATGCAGACCCGCGTACGCTCATGGGCCTCTCGGGATTAGGCGATCTAACCCTAACCTGTACTTCGAGCGCGTCGCGCAACTACTCGCTCGGTGCCGCCCTCGGCAGCGGGACGACGTATACTGAGGCAATGACGGGCAAGAATTCAGTTGCCGAGGGCGTAACCACCGCGCCCGCCTTGCTGACGAGGGCGCAAGCTCTGGGAGTCGAGATGCCAATCTGCGCCGCGGTCAGAGCCATTCTCCATGACGGCGCAGGGGTTGCCGACACAATCTCGGAGATCCTTGCACGCCCCCTGCGTGCCGAAGATTGATCAACGGTGCAGCGACTCGGCCTAACTAGAAACCCACATAACCCAACCAAGGACATCTGCCATGGCTTACTGGCTATTCAAAACAGAACCGGGAACCTGGTCGTGGGACGACCAGATCAAAAAGGGGACCGAGCATTGGGACGGTGTTCGCAACCATCAGGCAAACAACAACATGAAAGCCATGAAGGTGGGCGACAAAGGCTTCTTCTATCATTCGGTGAACGAGAAGCGTATTGTGGGTATCGTCGAGGTGGTACGCGAACACTATCCCGACCATACTGACGAGTCTGGACGTTTCGGCATGGTCGACATCAAGACCGTCGAGAGCGTCGAGACCCCGGTCACGTTGGCCGACATCAAGGCGAACCCAAAACTCGCCAACATGGTCCTAGTGAACAACTCGCGCCTGTCAGTCCAGCCGGTCACCGACCAGGAATGGCATGAGGTCTGCCGCATGGCCAGCGCTACAGCGTGAGCACCGAAGCCGAAGAAAAAGCACCGGAAATGCGCGGTAACCGCCGGGTTCTCTGCCATATCAATGAGATCGGCGATGCCGGCAAGGGCTTCGTCCTGCGCGAGGTCAACACAGAGAATTCCGCCGCGACCCTGCCGATCTTTGTGATTCCTGGCGACTCAGACGTTGCTCTGCACTGCTACAAAAATATGTGCCCGCATCAGGGTACACCGCTGGAGTTGAAGCCTGACACCTTCCTCGACGTGGACCGCAAACTCATCCAGTGCTCCACCCATTGGGCTATGTTCCGCAAGGAAGACGGCTTCTGCGTTAAGGGACCGTGTGTCGGCAAGACACTGACCGCGTTCACGGTGACCATCGACGATGACGGGATGGTCCTGTTTGGAGATTAATTCACTACAAGGAACAGTACCTCACATGCCCACTGCTGTTGTCTGCCAGAAGCTATTTCCCGATAATGCACATCAATGAAACGGTGGTGCCGGGCGCGTCCACAATGGACACGTCGCGGGCGCGCAAACACCAGAAACATTAATATGAACAAGGGAGAAGACGCGCCATGTTCCGCGAAAAGTTTCCCGTCCCGGAGGCGTGGGCTAACCGCGCCTGGGCCGACGAATCCAAATATCTGGAGATGTATCAGCGCTCGATCGACGACCCAGATGGGTTCTGGGGTGAGGAGGGTAAGCGCCTAGACTGGATAGAACCTTACACCCAAATCAGCGACGTCTCCTATGACACCAAAGACCTGCATGTGAAATGGTACGCTGACGGCGTTCTCAATGCTTCCGCCAACTGCATCGATCGACACCTGGCCGCCCGCGGCGACCAGACAGCAATCATCTGGGAAGGCGACGATCCCAAGGACGACGCCAAACTAAGCTACAACGAACTCCATGCGCACGTCTGCCGCTTCGCCAACGGACTAAAATCTCTCGGCGTCCGGAAGGGGGACCGCGTCACTATCTACCTTCCAATGATCCCGGAAATTGCGATTGCTATGCTTGCCTGTGCGCGCATCGGAGCAGTGCACTCAGTTGTGTTTGGCGGTTTCTCACCGGATTCGATCGCCGGTCGCATTGACGATTGCGCATCTACCTTGGTCATCACCTCAGACGAGGGCCTGCGTGGCGGACGCACCATTCCACTCAAGGACAATGTCGATCAGGCCATCGCTAAGCTACCCAATGGGCAGGTCCGCAATGTGGTGGTGGTTAACCGCACCGGGGCCGCAGTCAACTGGGTCGCGGACCGCGACATCTGGTATCATGAGTTATGCGAAGCGCAATCAACCGACTGTGCGCCGGAACCGATGAGCGCCGAAGACCCGCTGTTCATTCTCTACACCTCGGGCTCGACCGGCAAACCTAAGGGCGTACTGCACACGACAGGTGGCTACATGGTGTACGCCTCAATGACCCACCAGTATGTCTTCGACTATCATGACAGCGAAATCTATTGGTGTACGGCTGACTGCGGCTGGATCACCGGCCACAGCTACATCGTCTACGGCCCGCTTTCAAACGGTGCTACGACCCTGATCTTCGAGGGCCTACCGAATTACCCGGATGCGTCGCGCCACTGGGAGATCTGCGACAAACACCAGGTCAACATCTACTATACTGCTCCGACGGCGATCCGTGCGTTGATGCGCGAGGGCGATGAACCGGTGAAAAAGACATCGCGCAAATCCATCCGCCTTTTAGGGACAGTCGGCGAACCAATTAACCCCGAGGCCTGGCACTGGTATCACGAGGTAGTCGGGGATGATCGCTGTCCGATCGTCGACACTTGGTGGCAGACCGAAACCGGAGGCATACTGATCACACCGCTACCCGGTGCGACCATGCTGAAGCCTGGATCGGCCACCCGACCCTTCTTTGGCATCCTCCCGGTGATCGTCGACGCCGATGGCAAGGAGCTTGAGGGCGCGTGCGAGGGCAATCTCTGTATGGCCGGCAGCTGGCCAGGTCAAATGCGCACAGTCTTCGGTGACCACAACCGTTTCATCGAGACATACTTCAAGACCTATCCCGGCATGTATTTTACCGGTGACGGCTGCAAGCGCGACGAGGACGGCTACTACTGGATCACCGGGCGGGTCGACGACGTGATAAACGTCTCGGGCCACCGGATGGGCACGGCGGAGGTTGAGAGTGCGCTTGTTGAGCATAACGACGTTGCAGAAGCGGCAGTTGTCGGCTATCCGCACGACATAAAGGGTCAAGGAATCTACGCATATGTCACCCTTAAGCTGGGTGTGGAATCGAGCGAGGGTCTTCGCACGGAGCTTATCCAATTTGTGCGCAAAGAGATCGGTCCAATTGCCACACCAGACCTTCTGCAATGGGCGCCAGCGTTGCCAAAAACACGCTCAGGTAAGATCATGCGTCGCATACTGCGTAAAATTGCCGAAAACGCACCCGACCAACTGGGTGATACATCCACCCTGGCGGACCCTAGCGTGGTCGAGGATTTAGTCGAGAACCGCCAGAACCGCTAGCGACAGAGGTGCAGGGGTATGCTCGAATACATATCGACGTGGTCTAGTCCACCAGCTGCAAAGCGCCGTTCGAATCGCGAATAGTAGCGCCGAGGGGAACCGTCTACACTCTGTTCAGCGAACCAGACGCGGGCACCATTCCTATGAGGCAGTCCGGCAATGGTAAGCGGAACAAAGGGCCACTAGAAGTCAACGCAACGTCCGTCGCGCTCCCAGTCACCAAACCGGGTCGGCTCGGGGCCCTTGGGACCGCCGACTTCTTTAGTCGCGTCAGCCAGCCTATCTCCTTTACCATTATTCGCAGACGACTTTGATTCCGCCGCATTTTCGACGGATTCCGATGTTTCTTTCTGTCGATCAGGGATACGGATACGGTAATGCGGCATAGCTCCCATCTTCACGTCGGTTGAACTTTCGCGTTCCTTGGACATGCCAAATATATGGTGCATCAGGCCCGGTTTGCCAAGGGAGCGTTTGGACCAACCTTTGGCACTAAAATGGAGATGCCTAGCCCCCAAACCCCCCAAATATTGGGGAACGAAGAACAAATTGTCCACATATCGGGTATTACACAGCATTTTGTGTGCTTGCTCATCTAAGCCCACATGATCTAGTCTTCACCTTAGGATCGAGGTCGTGATCCGCAGCCGGTGGGCAATAAAAAAGAACGGGAAACCTTACATGTCTTGGACCGACGAACGGGTATCGATGTTACGTGATTTGTGGGCAAAAGGCCTGAGTGCGAGCCAAATTGCCATGCAGCTTGGCGGGGTCACTCGAAACGCGGTGATCGGCAAGGCGCATCGTCTTGGCCTCGAGAGCCGACCATCTCCCATCCGGGGCAACGGCACGGGATCGCGCCGGCGCAACCGGGCCATCGATAGAGCGCTAGAAGCAAAGGCGTTGCGGGGAACAATGGCCGATGAGGAAATCGGCGGTGAGAAAATCGTACCAGACGGTCGCAGGCGCGTTGACGATACGCCAATCCCACCGCTTGCGCGTCGTGGTGGTGACGTATCGGAGTGTCTGTGGCCCATAGGGGACCCGGGGGACGCCGATTTTGGTTTCTGCAAGGCAGACACGGTTCCCGGTCGCCCCTATTGCGCCGAGCATTGTGCAGTGGCCTACATCCGCAAGGACAAGTCGGCGGCCTGAGGCTCCGGAACTTATATCGTCCCGACTGCAGTAGGTCTCAGTTTGAACTGCGGGCCAACTGTTTTTGGTGCATAAAGCGTCATGTCTAATTCACGCGCTACCGCATGCCAAATCCTCGGATCTATCCTCGACGGCGGCAAGCCGCTGGATTCCGCCCTAGCCGAGAATCGTGTGATGGCGCAACTAGACCCGCGCGACCGCGCACAAGCCCGCAGAATTATCGCCACAGTGCTGCGCCGAATCGGCGAAATTGATAGCCGTATTTCCGAATGCCTAGACCGGCCGCTAGCCGACCGCCATACTCAGATTCAAAACATACTGCGAATCGCCACGGCCGAGCTGATCTTCCTAGAGACACCAGCCCATGCCGCCGTCGACAGCGCCGTCCGCTTGGCTGGACGTTATCGCCGAGGTGCCTTCAAGGGTCTTGTCAACGCTGTCCTGCGCCGCATCGGGCGCGAACCAGAGAATCGTGAGAGGACGGACACAGCGGGTGAAATCAACACACCAAACTGGATGCTGACACGCTGGAGGAATATATACGGCGCGGACACCGCGCGCGATATCGCTGCAGCGCATCTCGTGGAACCACCGCTCGATCTGACTTTATCGCGGCGCGCCGACCCCGCAGAGTGGGCCATAAAGCTCAATGCCGAAATTCTCCCTAGCGGTACCCTGCGGCGCAAGGCGGGCGGAAGGATAGCAGAACTGCCCGGCTTCGATGAGGGCGTCTGGTGGGTCCAGGATGTCGCGGCCTCACTTCCAGCCAAGCTTCTGCGCGATGACGCCAGGGGCCAGGTGATCGACCTGTGCGCCGCGCCTGGCGGAAAGACCATGCAACTGGCCGATCGCGGCAGACCCGTGACGGCAGTCGACATCTCCCACAGCCGGCTGGCGACGCTACAGGAGAACCTCACCCGAACCGGACTCATAGCTGACATCGTCGACGCCGACGCCACACAATGGCGGCCCCCGCAACCCGTCGAAGCTGTCCTGCTGGATGCGCCTTGTACGGCAACGGGCACCATCCGGCGACACCCTGATATTCTGCGTAGACGTCTCGAGATCGATATCGCCAACGCGACCAAACTTCAGGATCGTTTGCTCAACGCGGCAGTTAAAATGGTCGCGCCGGGCGGCACCATCATCTATACGGTCTGTTCGCTCGAGCCAGAGGAGGGCGCCGAGCGCGTTGACGCGCTTCTGGCGTCCGGCGCACCGGTCAGGCTGAACCCTATATCGGCGGACGAATGGCCAAAACTGGGCGTTCTCGACCCAGCAGCGATAACACCGAACGGTACATTGAGGTCTCTGCCGTGCCACTGGTCAGCACGCGGTGGCATGGATGGGTTTTTTGCCGCCCGATTAACCCGAAACTAGGCTACCAAACACTCCACCCACTTCGCTTGCGGCGCAGCCTACAAATCGGTTACCAGACGTTATGGCTTCCTCTTCCAAGGCGGCTCAAGTCCGCATCGCACCGTCGATCCTAGCTGCAGACTTTGCCCAGCTGGGTGAAGAAGTTTGCGCTGTCGCAGCGGCAGGCGCCGACTGGATTCACATCGACGTCATGGACGGCCATTTTGTGCCCAATATTACGATTGGTCCCGGCGTGGTGAAAGCTCTGCGCCCACATTGTGACCTGCCCTTCGATGTTCACCTCATGATCAGCCCGGTCGACTGCATGATTGCACCCTTCGCCGAGGCCGGCGCAGACATTATCTCGCTACATCCCGAGGCCGGACCACATCTTCATCGTTCGCTACAGACGATCCGTGGTCTGGGCAAGAGGGCCGGGGTGGTGCTCAACCCAGCGACCCCGATCACTGTCATCGACGAAGTGATGGACATGGTAGACTTGGTTCTGGTCATGAGCGTAAACCCGGGCTTTGGTGGACAGGAATTTATCGAAAGCCAGCTTTATAAGATCGCAGAGCTACGAGCGAGGATCGACGCCCACATGGCAGCCGGAGGTCAATCCATTGACCTTGAGGTAGATGGCGGAATCGACCGGGAGACGGCGCCGCGCGCGATTGCCGCAGGTGCGAATGTCCTCGTCGCTGGCACCGCCACCTTCCGAGGGGGCCCCGACGCCTATGCCGAAAACATCACCGCCATGCGGGGCAGTGGGTGACTGGTAACGTCCTTCAGGACTTGCGCTACGGCATGGGAAAGCTGCTTTACGCGTCACCCGTGTACAGCTACACACTGATCGGGCGCGCACCGAACGAGCTCGTAATCGTCCCACCAGATTCATGGCCAGGAAACGCCGAACGCGGTAGTGCCATATCCGCTGGCGAATGGTCTTTCTTGGGCGAGACCGTACGGGGCGGAAAACACGCTTGGCGGCCCGCAGGAATAAGCGATGCCTGGCTTGCCGAGCTTTACGGCTTCGACTGGCTGCGCGATCTGCGTGCGGTCGGCGGCGACGCCGCACGACGCCGTGCCCGAGACCTCGTCGCGGACTGGATGGAGAATCAAGCCGGGTGGCAAGAGATCGCTTGGCGACCAGACATCCTCGCGACCCGATTGTTCGCCTGGCTCGGCCAACACGACTTCTTCTGCGCCTCGGCAGATGACGATTACCGACGGCAGTATCTCGCGGTCATCGCGCGCCAAACCAAGCACCTAGGCCGAGTTCTGCCGGGTGGAACCGAAGGCGCCGGGTTGATCCGGGCCGCGAAAGTCCTAGCCGTCGCGGGCCTCGCATTACCGGGCAATGAAACAGCAACCCGCCAAGGCCTGAAAACCCTCGAACGCGCCTGCTATCGCCAGATACTGCCCGACGGTGGTCATATTTCACGAAACCCGCAGACCCAAGCGCAGATACTGCGCGACCTAGTCGACGTACGTAGTGCACTACTCGCAGCCGAGTACGACATTCCTGCATTCCTATTGAGTGCGATCGACCGGGCCGCCCCGTTCCTGCGGATGCTGCGCCACAATGACGGTTGCCTTGCGTTGTTCAACTGCAGCGGCGAGAGTGAAGACTGGCTCATCGACATGCTTCTAGCACAAGCGGACGCTCGCGGCCGCGCGCCCACGAGCGCACCCCATTCAGGGTTCGAGCGCATCGTCGCCAATCGCACGGTGGCATTGATAGACACGGGCACCCCGCCGCAGGCCGGGTTAGACATCGAGGCCCATGCCGGCACGCTGAGCCTCGAGGTGTCGGTCGGCAAGGAGCGGATAATCACAAATTGCGGTGCCCGCCCCGGCAACAGGGAACCGTGGGCGACGGTTCAGCGCTCCTCGGCGGCCCATTCTACCATGATCGTGGACGACACTAACTCCTCGGAGATTTTATCTGACAGCACCTTCGGACGCCGCCCAAAGGATGTCCGGATCGAGCGCAGCGAGGATGACGGTAACGTCTGGGTTTCAGCGCACCATGACGGCTATGCTGCAGCTTTCGGACTGGTCCATGAGCGGCGTATATACATGGCCGTCGACGGTGACGACATTCGCGGAGAGGACCTGCTGAAGCGGGTTGAAAGCGCGGACAAAGTTCGACGGGCGACGGGTTTCGCGCTGCGATTCCACCTGCACCCAGCCGTGCGAGCATCATTGGTGCAGAATGGCTCGTCGGTCCTTCTGCGCCTGCCGAGCGGCGCCGGATGGCGGCTGATCACCGAGGGTGATACCGTTTCCTTGGCCGAAAGCATTTATCTCGGCGAGAGCGAGGAGGTAAGGCGAAGCGAACAGATTGTAATCTCCGGCGCACTCAAGGGCGGTACGGTTGCCGCGCGCGTCAAATGGGCACTCAAGTGGGTCCCTAAGAAAAACTGACCGGGCGCCCAGCCAGATCGGGCGACGTGCGTTTTCTATTAGAGCTGCCAGCGGCGATAATCATCCGGTAATATCGTGTCGCGCCACATACCCTTGATATCGACGAGCAAGCCCCCTTCGGCCAGCAAACACGCCAGAGATGACGTGTCCAGCATAGCGTATTCGTCGTGGCATACAGCGCCGATCACAGCATCATAGCCGATCGCATCATCCAGTCTGGATAGCAAATTAATCCCAAAGAATTTTTGAGCCTCAGATCGATCCGCGTGAGGATCATGCACATCGACGTTATGGCCCATCTCACAGAGGCTTGAATAAATATCGACAACGCGCGTGTTGCGAAGATCCGGCACATTCTCCTTAAACGTCAGGCCGAGCAAGAGAACCCGCGCGCCGCCACGCGCCAGGCGCTCGTCAACCTCGCCGGCAATATAGGCGCCCATGGCGTCATTTATCCGCCGGCCGGCGAGCACAACCTCGGGATTGTGACCTATCAAGTGCGCCGCATGGGCTAGGTAGAAAGGGTCTACCCCGATACAATGGCCGCCAACCAAACCCGGCTGAAAAGGCAGAAAGTTCCACTTGGTGTTAGCTGCCTCCAAGACATCTCGCATATTCAGACCGAGACCGTTCACTATGACTGCCACCTCATTTACGAATGCAATATTAATGTCACGTTGCGCATTCTCTATAACCTTGGCGGCCTCGGCGGTTCGAATATCCCGAGCCTCGAAGATATCGCGATTGTTGATCGCTCCATACATGGCGGCCAGCTGTGCAGTGACCTCAGGAGTCTGCCCCGCAACCACTTTGGTAATGCGGTCCACCGTATGTTCGCGGTCACCCGGGTTAATGCGTTCAGGAGAATAGCCGAGAAAAAAATCCGTCCCGCAGGTTAATCCTGAACCAGCTTCAAGAATTGGACCGCACACGTCCTCCGTCACGCCGGGATAGACGGTCGACTCATATACAACTAAAGATCCCACCGTGAGATTCCGGCCCACCGTCGCGGTCGCGGCGCGCACCGGGTCCAGGTCCGGCTGGTTGTCCTCATCGACGGGTGTAGGAACCGTTATGATAAAAATATCTGTTCCCGCAAGTGCGGCTTCGTCCACAGCAAACTGAATGCTGCTATTGCGCAGCGCATCGGCGTCAACCTCTCCAGTGCGGTCCCACCCAGATTTCAACTCGGCTATACGCGCACCGTCGATGTCAAATCCAACCACGTCGAAATACCGTGCCAACTGGACAGCCAGCGGCAAACCCACATAGCCGAGACCAACAGTGGAAATCCGGGGTGAGGCGAACATCTACTTCTGCTCCGGTGGGCGCCACATCACGACGACGTCTCCTATCGCTCATAACGCGTACGGAGGTAAAATACCAAGCGTAACGGACGCCGCAAGCCAAATGGATTAAAAACAATTCCGCTTGCATCGGCTCGGGACATGACGCAACTGAATCAGAACGCACCGATGCGTTCCCCAAGAATTAAATAATTTCCCGGTATACTTGCGTTATCGGTATCAGTAATCCATCAGAATACACATAAGTAGTGTGATTTTTCCTAAATAAATTAAGAAAACCGCGTCAAATGAACCGACTGGACATACTTGAGTCACGTAGCATCTACATCCTCCGCGAAGCTTATGCCTGCGCAAGACCGCTCGCGATGCTTTGGTCAATCGGCAAGGATTCGAATGTAGTCCTCTGGCTAGCTCGCAAAGCCTTCTTTGGCAAGGTGCCCTTTCCCGTCGTGCAACTGGACACCGGCATGGAGCTGGATGAAGTCTATGCCTTCCGCGATCAGTATGCGGCGGAATGGGGTCTAAACCTGATTGTGATCAACTGCCCGCCCGAAAACGAAATGGACCCAAGCCTGCCGCCTATGACCCGTTCTGCGGCGCGCAAGAGTGCGGGCCTCGCGAACCTACTCCGCGATGGTACCTATAAAGGCATACTGGTTGGCATTCGACGCGATGAGGAAGCAACACGAGCCAAAGAGCGCGTCTTCAGTCCACGCGCCACCGACGGGGCTTGGAAGTTTCGGGATCAGCCAGCGGAATTCTGGGACCAGTTCACGACCGACACGCCTGAAAACGCCCATCTTCGGGTCCACCCGCTGCTGCACTGGACCGAGATCGATGTCTGGCGCTACACCCAGCGCGAGAATATTCCTGTGAACCAACTCTATTTCTCGCAGGGCGGCAAACGATATCGTTCGCTGGGAGAGAAAAATATTACCGCTCCCATAGAAAGCAATGCCGGAACGATAGACGAGATTATCAAGGAGCTGGAGATCACCACGACGCCCGAGCGTGCGGGACGCCTGATGGATAATGAATCTGAGGATTCATTCGAGCGCCTGCGCACATCAGGGTACATGTAATGGCAAACACGCCCAACGTGCAGCCAATAACCGAAACTGCGTCGCCGGCACAGCTAGTGCCGGGACCCCAAATGCGGGTGGTAATCGTCGGCCATGTCGACCATGGCAAGTCAACCCTGGTAGGCCGCCTCTTCCACGACACCGGGCAACTTCCCGACGGCAAGCTTGAGGCGATAGAGGAAATGTGCCGACAGCGCGGGATGCCCTTCGAATGGGCCTTCCTGATGGACAGCCTGAAGGCCGAGCGCGACCAAGGCATCACAATTGACACCTCCCAGATATGGTTCCGGCATGGCCAGCGTGAGTATGTTCTGATCGACGCTCCGGGACATCGCGAATTTATACGTAACATGGTGACCGGTGCCTCAAACGCCGACGCAGCGCTTCTGATGATAGACGCCGATCAGGGCATCCGGCGCCAGTCAAGACACCATATGTACCTCCTACAGCTGCTGGGCGTGCGCGAAGTCGCGGTAGCGGTAAACAAGATGGACCTCGTCAAGTATGACGAGGGACGCTTCCGGGCTATTGAGGCCGAGTACCGGCTCTATCTTGAGGGAATAGGCATCACCCCGCGCCAGGTTATCCCGATCTCTGCTCGCGAGGGCGACAACGTGGCGACGCCGTCCGAACGGATGTGTTGGTTCAATGGGCCAAGCTTCCTCGAGACCCTACCCCAGTTCGCACCCCCAGAATCCACCGCTGAACGACCACTACGCCTACCGCTGCAGGACGTATACAAGTTCGACGAACGAAGGATTCTAGCGGGTCGGATCGAGTCCGGAACACTGCGGGTGGGAGACGACCTAGTTTTCTCACCCAGCAACCGAACGGCCCGAATAGAGACTATCGAAACTTGGAACACCGACGGCCCGGTCTCAACAGCCAGCGCCGGCATGTCCGTCGGCATTACGCTCAATGAACAGATTTTTGTCGAACGCGGTGAGATAGTCAGCCACGAAATCGATGCACCCATTGAATCCGACGTGTTCCACGCCCGCCTGTTTTGGCTAGCCGACAAGCCACTTGAAATCGGCGCTGCCTGCGAGCTCAAGATCGGACCTAACAAGGTCAAGGCCGTAGTCGAACATATCGAGCGGATCATCAATATCGACTCATTGTCCGACCATAAGGCGACATGTGTTTCACGAGATGAGATTGCCGATGTTATCGTCCGCACTAGCCAGCTCGTGGCATTCGACGCGCATGAAACCCTATCGCGCACCGGGCGAGTCGTTTTCGTTGACCAGCACCTCACTCTAGGCGGGGGCGTCCTGTCCCTAGGCGACTATCCGGATCAGCGTCAGCTGATCACGGTGCGCGGCACCAACCTTACGGAAGTAGACCACCGCGTGGACCCGGTCCGCCGGATCGCACGCAACCGCCACAAACCGGGCGTTCTCTGGTTCACCGGCCTGTCGGGCGCAGGCAAGTCAACACTGGCCATGGGCCTCGAACAGCGTCTGTTCGACAAGGGTTACCAAGTCTATGTACTCGACGGCGACAATGTGCGCACTGGGCTAAACGCGAATCTCGGATTCTCACCCGAGGACCGCGCAGAGAACATTCGTCGCGTCGGAGAGGTCGCTGCACTTCTGGCGGATGCGGGGTTGATTGTGATCACAGCTTTCATTTCCCCGTATCGGGCGGACCGCGAGCGTGCCCGCGAGGCCGCAGGTGAAGCCTTCCATGAGGTTTTCATCGACGCTGACGTCGCTACATGCGAATCCCGCGATCCTAAGGGCCTCTATAAGCGTGCCCGAAGCGGCGAGATTAAAGAGTTCACAGGGGTTTCGGCACCTTATGAAGAACCCAGCACACCTGACTTCAGTGTTGATACCAGCGGTCGTCCGGTCGACGAATGCCTAGACGACCTAGTTACTTATGTTACGGACAATTTCATAACGGCCCGCGAACGACAGTAAACTTATCCAATACTTGACGTTCACCAAGTGAACAGGGTATGTTCATGGTGTGAACGCTATTAATGAGCAACGCTGAACGTATACCCGTCGGCAAAGCCGACGATGCCGAGATCACCCTAGGCATCCTGAACGCTATTCATGAGAATGAGCGCATCACTCAGCGCACGGTCGCTCATGATCTTGGTATCGCGCTCGGGCTGGCGAATTCATACCTAAAACGTTGTGTGAAGAAAGGGCTAATCAAGGTCAGGCAGGCTCCAGCAAACCGATACGCCTACTACCTCACCCCGCAGGGTTTCTCTGAGAAGAGCCGGCTAACAGCAGAGTACCTATCGGATTCCTTCCGCTTTTTTCGCGACGCGCGCAGCCAGTGCACCGAGGCTCTCAAAGAGGCAGGCCGAAGCGGCTGGACACGAATTGCATTGTTCGGCGCGAGCGAACTGGCAGAGGTCGCCTCACTTTGTGAGGCGCCCGGGGTAGAGATTGTAGCCGTGGTGGACCCACACTGTGCGCAGTCCTCTTTAGCACCCCTTAGGATTGTTAGGACTATCGATGACGCCGGCGAGCTCGACGCACTAATCCTGACCACGCTTGCCAATCCGCAGGCCGCCTACGACGTGCTCATCAAAGAGCATCCTAACATCCGGGTAATTGTACCGGGCCTTCTGAGGGTAAGCGAAAGATCGACAGCGGGAGAGCTGGCTTGAACGACAAAAAACGTTGGTTCGTCGTCCGCACACATCCGAACGGCGAGTTCAAGGCGCTGGCACACATTCTCCGCCAGGGTTTCGACGGCTATCTACCGCGTTATATTAAGCGCCGTCGTCACGCCCGGAAAACGGAGAACGTGCAAAAGCCGCTGTTCCCGGGTTACCTTTTCGTCGGCATGGATCCAGAGCGAGCCCGTTGGAGGGTGCTCAATTCGACAGTCGGTGTCAGCGAACTCATCTGCCACAGTGGACAACCGGCCGCGGTTCCCGACGAGGTCATCGATGACATACGGCGCCATGAAGATGAAAGCGGGTACGTAATTCTGGGCGAGCATGCCGGCCTGCAAAAGGGCGACAGGGTTCGGATCACAGAAGGTTCACTGTCGGATCAGGTCGGGATCTTCGACGCACCTTCGGATCAGCAGCGCGTGTTCATGCTTCTTGATCTACTCGGGCGCCAGGTGCGCATCAAAATGCCGATTGGTGCACTCGCCCCCGCAGGATAGGCCAGTGATCAGTTGGTTTAGCTCAGATCACGGTCGAGATCGGGCCGACCAGATCAGCCGGATCAGAAAGAAAAACACCTAGTCAAATCGGGCATGGAAGATCTTAGATCGTCTCAGCAAAAGACTTGCTATAGCTAGCACTCAACCACTCGATCTATCTTGCCAGAACGATCACCTCTCCATTGCCCTGACGTCAACGAAGTCACTCGCCATTCAAATGCAAAAAAAACTCCTGATGCTCGCCAAAATAGCTGTTTCGGCCGTGCTAATCACCTGGGTGATTACGGGGATCGATGTCCAGGATGTCTGGGCCAAATTCACCGAAGCACGGGTGTCATGGCTTGCCATCGCGGCCCTATTCTTTCTGACCATGCTCATCCTCGGAGCCACCCGCTGGCAAATCGTGCTTCGCGGACTCGGAGAGGAGCTGCCAGTGGCAACCACTTCTCGGCTCTTTCTAGTCGGTATGTTTTTCAACCAGACCATGCCATCCAGCATCGGTGGCGATGCAACTCGGGTGTTTTATCTGTGGCGCAACGGTACCAATGCAAAGACGGCGTTCAACAGCGTCCTCCTAGACCGCATATCCGGACTTATCATTCTCGTTTTGGTAACCTCAATCATCGCGCCCACACTCCTTGGGCGGCTTACCAGTCCCATTGCCGTCAATGGAGTCATTCTCGTTGTCGCTTTCAGCTGGGCTGCAATCATCGCCCTGTTCGTGTTTGATAATGCGTTCGCTCGGCGTTTCCAGAAATTCCGGTTGTTTAATTTAGCGATTGGGCTTTCGCGCGATTCGGTTCGACTGGCGCGCGATATCGTGATCGCGGGGCCACTTATGCTTGTTTCTCTGGCTATCCATGGTACGACAATTGCTATTGCTTGGTCCCTAGACCATGCCCTCGGCGGCGAGGCGGACATTTTGATCTATGTGATCGCGCTAACACCAACGATCCTGATAATCAGCATTCCGGTCTCAATCGCCGGCTGGGGCGTGCGCGAACAGATTTTAGTCATTTTTCTGGGTGCCCTCGGCGTCGGTAGCACACAGGCCGTCAGCGTCTCGATCTTGTTCGGTGTCTTGCTGCTCGTCGGCTGCATTCCAGGAGGCCTACTGTGGCTAGGCATGCGCGCGCCACGCAAAGTTACTCCATCAGATGGAATTGACTGAAACGCTTTTCCTGCATACTGTTCATCTTGTGAACGATGAAATGATTCCTGGGAAGTGTTGATTGCCGAAAGCCAATTCACCCCAATGGCGGTAGCATGGGAAAACCCCAAAATTCCATCGAGATGACGCCCGCATAAGAGCTACAATATCTTTCACCCATAGTCCTGCGAAAGGGCATTAAAAGAACTATAATCTAGCCCATGATAAGATCCGCGCTGAACCCCCTCGCAGTCGCCGCCGTGATACTTTCCCTAGTGGCACATGCGGTCGTGGTCAGCACCCTACTAATCAAGCCGGTCAAAAAACCCGCAGAGCATGCGCAGCTGGTTACGATTATCGCTACACCCGTCGGCGCGGCAGAGCAGAGAAGCGCTCCGCCACCGGTCAATGTACCACCTGTAAAACCGCCAAATACAAAAATGGCCGCCGCAGCAATATCGAACACCACAGGTCCAGAAACGACCGCCCAGGCCTTACCTCGCGGCAAACCAAATTCGGAACCCGCCAATCCATATTCAATTGCATTTTTCGAACCATTGGGCACCGCGCACCCTGACACGGCCGCAACGCCTAGTCGGATTGACCAGAGCACAACGATAATAGAAACCCGGGTCGCGGTTCTACCCGGCAACAACCAACCCCACTATCCGCTGGTTGCACGCAAGCGCGGCTACGAAGGTAAGGCTATCATTCGCGTCGAATTGTCCAGCGCGGGTAAGGTTGCTACGGCCAAAATCGCAGAAAGCAGTGGTTACACGGTCCTCGATACCGCAGCACAGGAGGCCCTCAGCAACTGGCAGTTTCAGCCTGCAACCCGCAACGGCGCACCCGTCGCCGGGAGGATCGATGTACCAATCGAATTCAGGCTACGATAAAGCTCAGAATACAGCAGTCAATTTCAGCCGAGGTAGTATACCGGGCACCCGAAAACCTACCGCCTCTTCGTATTTATTATCGAAAACATTGTCGACCGACAATGACGCATCCCAACCTGGCGCGAAATGCCAGTTCGCGGCAACGTCGAAACGTGTGTAGTCCGCTAGCGTCCAGTCCCCAGTCGGAATTGATGAATCGAGAACGCGTCCAACATAAAGGCCGCGCGCAGACAGGGTAAGATCTTCTATTCCCATCCAAGTCACATCACCACCCAATCGCCATTTCGGTCGGTTTCGCAACTCCTCGTGTTTGTCACGAATATCAGTGTCGACAAAGGTTACGTGAGCCTTGAGTGTCAGCGCCTCGATAATGGTCCATGCCGTCTCAACCTCGCTGCCCCAAGTTACCAGTTCGGTCTGGTTTACCAGCCGATTGAGTGCGTCATCGAAATCGATATTGTCCTGATAGTAAGTCCGAAAAACGGTTGCGCTAATCTCTCCCGTCCCGCCAAGAATCGGCTGGTGAGCAGAAGTTTCAATGCTCGAGCTCGATTCCGGCCGAAGCGTTGGATCACCAACTATGGCATTGCCCAACGCATAAAGGCTAGGAAGCTTGAAACCTTCACCCCAACTAAGTTTCCACTCCGTATCCCAGGGCCCGAACATATATAGAGATCCAACCGAGAGGCTGGTCTGCGTCGAGAATCCATCAGGATTATCAATCCGCGCACCAGCCTGCAGCGACCAACCCGGCAACACCCGCCAACGCGCCTCGGCAAAACCACTTCGGGTTGTACGACGAAGCGAGAACCGAGAGTCGGATGGCGCACCACCCATAATAAGACGGCTATCGCTTATGCCGGCCTCTTCAAGAATTCCAGCACCAGCAACAACTTCAAAATTATCGGTCACGGTGACATTTGCACTTGCCTGCAGGTTGAAGCGCTCATAATCACTTTCGCTGCTGTTGACCGGCACGCCAAACGCATTGCGAACGCCACCGGCCACGCCAGGGGACGCAAACAGCTCACGAGTTCGGTACACATTGGCATCAATGGTATACCTCAAGATTGATGAGACCTCGTATTCGAATGCCAGCCCAGCGGTGATCTCGGTCGAATCACGGGTGTCACTGGAACGGCGCACCGAAAAAACTGGGCCCCCGCTATCATCTGGGAAATTCGAACTGTCAGTGTCCGACAGTCGTATAATCAGTCTGAGCGACGACTCATCAGTGGGAAACATGTTAGACTTTGCACTGATTTGCCGATTATGGAAGCGGCTGCCTTCACTAGCTGCGCCATCATCGGTATATGCCGCACTCAATGCCAGATCAGTGGCCCCCAATACCGGGCCACGAACTTGGACACTACCGCGTCGATGCCCATGCCCCCCGCCGGCGACAGTTATGGAATATTGATGTGTTGCATCGCCGCTGCGGGTAATGAAGTTTACGGTCCCGGCAAGTGCGTCTGCGCCGCGAACGGCGGATTGGGAGCCGCGCACTATCTCGACCCGCTCAAGCGACTGGATATCGATGGACGACACATCGAACGAGCCGCCTCGGCTGTTGGTCGGATCGTTTACTTGAACCCCGTCTATCAGGACCTGAGTGTAGTTAGGGTCCGCACCACGAAGATATATTGAACTCACACCACCAAGTCCGCCCGGCTGATCAATATGGATACCCGGAACACGCCGAAGAAGATCAACCGCATTCGACGGCTGCAACGCATCAATCTCCTCACGCGTTACGACGGTGACACTGGTCGGCGAGGTCGCGCTGGTAGAGATCAGACGCGAGCCCGTGACCACTACCGTATCGGCGCGCGGCACATTACTATCCTGCGCCAACACCTGTACCGGCGCGAACAGAGCCAGAATGCCAAGAGGGATCAGGTAATTTCGAAACATCCAAATGCTCGTTATAAGAAGCTAAAATACAGCCCGTCTCTCGGTTCGGATAACGCTGATATGATTGCCATTCACACACACAGACGAACTGCGAACACGGCTCGAGTTCGCTCCGTAACGGCTTTACACGCTATTCAACAGAAGACCCTCATTCAATGAGCATTGTTGTCGCAGCAATACGCCATCTGCGCCACGGGCGATTGCGATTCCTATCGCCAGTCTGGACGCCACTTGGCAACCTCTACCGCTTCTGCCTTGTTTGGTCCGGCGCATCTGTTAACTCGAGCCACAAGATCGGCCGTTACGGACCATTCCGGATGTCCGGAGAGTTCGCATTCAGCAACTTCGGGAATTGGGGAGATGCACACAATAGCGGGTTCGAATATTGCGTCGAGGCAAGCCGGGGAAAAAGTTGCATCCTCGATATTGGGGCCCATATCGGGCTCATATCGCTACCGCTGAGCCAAGTGATCGCACCCGGGGGGCGAGTATTCGCCTTTGAGCCGTCGGCTGCAAATCTGACTAAGTTGAAACAACATCTCGAGATCAATGCCATCGACAATGTTGAAGTCATACAAAAGCTTGTGGGCGACGCAGATCTGGGGAATATCCTGCTATATGAACATGGCGGTGTGAGCGGCATGAACACCCGTGCGCCGTTGAAACCTCGGGGCATCTACCGCCGAACACACCACAACCAATGCACCCTCGACTCCTTCTGCCGCGACCGCGCGCTAAGGCCCGACGTCATAAAGATTGATGTGGAGGGTGCAGAGTTCGCCGTGGTCGAAGGCGCGCGCAGAATTCTCGCCGAGGCACGCCCCCTGCTCGTAGTATCCGTCCACCCCCAGCACCTAAAGGCGTTGGGACGGGATGCTAGTGAACTGCATGCACTTGCCGCGGCCTCCGGCTACACGGTATCGGACACTAACGGAAACGCAGTCGAAACCTTTCAATTGGACGAATACGTCCTCAAACCAGCTTGTAAGTGAACCGTATGTTGTCGAGCATCTATACGACTTTACGCGATCGCGGCGCAGCAGCGCTGATCCGTGCCATCTGCAACCAAACAATGGCCGGCATACAAAGCAAGTTGCTTCGGCGCCGCTTTATGGAAAAAAACATCCACAACTACCGCATGTTGATTGACCTCGAGGACAGAGGAATTAGCCGTTCACTCCTGCTGTTCGGTACCCGCGAGGTCGACCATAAGATCTTGCTGGAGCAAATCGCAAAATCGGGTATGACCGTCTTCGATATTGGAGCCAATATCGGCTATTATGCTCTGATGGAGCTTGGGCTGATTGGCCCAAACGGACGCATGCTCGCTATCGAACCGTCTCCCTCCAATATCGCATTGTTGCATCGCAACCTGGCGCTCAACAACGAGGGCGATCGAATAACTGTGCTCGAAGGCGCTGTTTCGGATAAAACAGGTTTGGAATCCTTTCACCTCTCTACCCATTCCAATCTTGGTACCTTTCACGCTGACGGCAGCGCAGCTCACATGTTGAGTGGTGAACAGATTACCGTGCACACATATACAGTGCCGGAACTTGCCGATGAGTACGGCGCACCCGACCTTATCCGAATGGACGTCGAAGGACATGAGGTAGAGGTCATAGCCGGCATGCTCGATGCAATCCGGGCCGAACAGATCCGCCCAACAATTATTTTTGAGACGCATCTTTCGCGCTATTCCGCCGAACATAACATGACGCGAGTGCTCGAAGAGCTTTTCACGTGCGGATACAGTGTGTCCCGCGCCGCCTCGTCCTGGCAGGAGGGTACCGCACGCGTTGCCGAGCGCGGCTACGAGGGTTCTGCTCCAATCAGCACCGATGGGGTCGAGCGTGTGATCTTTGAAAATATTAAGAACGAAGATGCGATTGACTTCATCTGTCGAACGGGCGGGCTGCGCACCGTGGTTCTGGCACCCGTTAGCTGATCACCAGGCCCATGTCAGTAGAGATCCTCGCGGCAGACCGGTTTGGCTGGCGGCGAAATGTCGGAAGAGGAATTGATACGCTAGCGACTGGCGACCCAGCGGCTGAGGCGGCTGTGCGGAATGTTCTAGCAGCCAGTCAGGCATCTCCCGCGACGCTCGCGCGGGCAGTTCAAGAGGTTCCCGGGCACTTTGCAGTAATAGCCAAGGGACAAGAAACGGGCTGCGCAATTGTAGACCATTGTCGTTCATCGCCCGTCTTTCTGACCGACGACGCAGTCTCGAATGATGCCCACCTGATACGCCTAAGGAGGCAACTGGATAAGCCCGACCGTGTGGGAATCGAAGACGCCGCGATGGCGGGGTTTGTAACCGGCCGACGGACCCTATTCGAGAACCTGCATCAGCTTCCTGCGGGCAGCCTCGCACTCTGGCAGGGCAATAGTCCTGCTATCGCGCGCTACCGAGACTACATGCCAACGGCCGTCAAAACCGATAGCGAGGACATGCTGATCGAGGCATTTCTCGCAGCGCTCGACGATGCAACAAAGCGAACAATCCAAGTGGCAAACGGGCGCCCCATATGGGTACCCCTGAGTGGGGGGCGAGATTCGCGTATGCTACTCTCCAAATTCGTCGAGCTGGGTTACGACAACCTGCACGCCTTCACCTATGGCCCGCCCGGCAACGACGAACGGCGGGCGGCGAAGTTTATCGCGGACCGCCTCGGCGTTCCTTGGTCGTTCGTGGCTAGCCGACCAACCCAAATGCGGGAGTTCTTTGCCAGCAATGAACGATCGAATTACTGGGATTATTGCGATGGGCTTTCCGCGGTCCCCAACTTTCAGGACCTCCTCACCCTGCAAAAACTTCGTCAAAGCGGCACGCTGCCCGCAGACGCCGTTCTGGTGAACGGCCAGACCGGAGACTTTATTTCCGGCGGACACATCCCGGCAAATCTAATGTCATCCGACCTGACACCTGACACCCTGTTCGAAGCGATTGTTAGTAAGCATTTCTCGCTCTGGCACTCTCTTAAGACGCAGGAACGGCTCTCAGCCGTCCGTACTCGAATTTTTGACCAGCTCGACGTGAAGCCCGATGAGCCCCTAGACCGCGATCATGCAGTTGCACTTTACGAGCAGTTCGAATTCGACGAGCGCCAGGCGAAATATGTAATCAACGGCCAACGCAACTACGAGTTCCTCGGCCTAGACTGGTCGCTGCCCTTGTGGGACAGCGCGATGGTCGAATTCTGGCGCAACGTGCCAGTTGCTATGAAGTTCAGGCAGAAACTATTCGTCACAGCCTTGGCGCGCTGGAACTACTGCGGTCTATTCAGGAACTTTGACCCCAAGGTCGGCCATTGGTCGGGGCTGGCTAGAGCAGTGCTTATCCCCTCGCGGCTGATCCGTCTAAGCCTCGGTCCGGCGCGACGCGACGCGTTCCTGCGCCAGATGCTTTACTTCGGCATGTATCGCGACCAATACGCCCCCTTCGGATACGCCGAGTTTTACCGCAACGCGCGGGATCTGCGTAACCCGGTCTCACTCCTCTCGCGTGAGTGGATTCACGAGCGCGGCCTCTCGGGGGACGCGGGTTGATGCGGATACTTTATGTCGCGCGCCTGTTCAGTGGCCTTGCCGAAGGAATTCGCGACAGGTGCTGGGATCCGCGCGGCGTGCCGACCGTATATCGGCTTCTTCAAGCACTCGACGGATCCGAGCATGAACTCAAAATCGTCTTCACCGTCAAGGACGACGCCACAGGCTGGACCGATACTGGGACCAAGACCTTTCCCATAGCCGGATTCGGACGCGAGATCACGGTCATCCCGCAACGTTTGGTCCTCCCCACCGGGTTTGGACGTGCCCGGGGCTATCTCCGCGAAATCTCGCAATATCGTGAGATTCGTAGATTGTGCAATAACTTCGCACCGGACCTCGCCTATTTCGACCGGGTGAACGTCTACGCGGCATCCCTGATCGCTCGGCGAACCAAAATTCCAGTAGTCTGGCGCGTCATGGGGGTACCACCGGCCATGCATGACATGCTCGAGCTCGGTGGCCCGGTCGCGCGTATCACCTGCTGGGCCTATCAAGCACCCTTCGCGATGGTCTTATGCTCGCGTGACGGCAGCGGCGGCGAACAATGGATGGACCGGGCGCTGGCGCCCGACACGCCGCGCTGTATGATGCTCAACGGCGTTGACACTCCCGACGCATCCGTTCTTGACGAGAATCTACGGAAACGGCTCGCGGGCCCCGAGACAAAGGTTTTGTTCGTCGCTCGCCTAGTCGAGGACAAGGGGTGCATCGAGTTCGTGGACGGAGTTTGCCGGGCTCTCGATGCCGCGCCGGGCCGATTCCGCGCCCTAGTCGCAGGAGACGGTCCGTTCGCCCAGTCGATGCGCCAACACGTCGAAGCCGCAGGTCATAGTGACCACTTCCACTTTCTTGGGCAGCTGCCGCATAAGCAGATTAATGGCCTGCTGCAGGCCAGTGACATATATGTCTCGTTGAACCAGATGTGCAACTTGACAAACGCCAACCTGGAGGCGATGAGAACTGGTGTGTGCATGATCATTCCGACATCTCCCGGCATACGGGGCATCGACGTGGATACAGACAATCTTATGCCCCCCGATACGATCCTGCGGGTCGCAGATATGCGCGAATTTCGAGACGCGCTGATTCGCCTCGACTCCGATCCCGGCGAGCGAGAAGGGCGGGCTAAATCCATCGGCGCACGCGCTGATGCAATAATCCCGACCTGGGACGAACGAATCACCGAGGAAATGAACCTGCTGGAACAACTCGGCTCGACGGGCGACTGATGGGATTTCTGACGGCAATCCGGCGGCGCATGCTGGCGGAACTGGATTCGCGAATCGCACCGCGTTTCCATGATGCTTTCGATGCTGACCCTGTCACGATTTACGATATCGGGGCAGCCGGCGGCGCGATTACCCCCTATCCCGACGGGCCGAGATCATGGGCGCCGGTGGTCGGTTTCGAGCCCCACCCGGTTAGTTATAAACAGTTGATAGACGCGGACACACCCGAACATGTCACGCTGCTCAACGTAGCACTCGCCGACCGGGACGGACCAATTACCTTCTACGCCGGCAAGGAGAAACAGCGGACGAAATCCTCGCTGCGACCGATCGACTATACTGGCAGCAAGAGTGAAGAAATCACCATCGACGCCGTAACGCTCGATTCGGCGCCCGAGCGGCTAGGTATACCACCAGCGAATTTCATCAAACTTGACACTGAAGGTGCCGAAGACCTAGTCATGCGGGGCGGGGAGAAAATGTTTGCAAACGACATTCTCGGCGTGCAAACCGAAATTGGTTTTTGGACGGAACAATCGGGCGGCGTTTCGTTCTCACAGATCGACAGCCACCTGACCGCGCGTGGTTTCGTTCTGTTCGACCTGCAGATCAACCGGTCTGACATTCGTGTGCTCGGCGGTCGTAAGGACAAGGTGCGCAGCGGTGACGCCCTCTATTTCCGAAATTTCGAGCATCTGTGGTCTGCAGGCGGCAACCAGAAGGCGCTCCGGACCAAACTGCTCAAGCTAATAAGCCTGGTAATCGGCTGGCGCTACCTGAACTACGCCTTTAAGCTCGCCGATTTCGGTCGTGTGCAAGGTCTGCTCGATGTGGAAGAGTTCGACGCGGTTGTAAATCCGTTGGTCCAAACCTCCGATCTATCGGATCGGATACCAGACTTTCCCGGGCGAACAAGGCTCGCGCTTCTTTTTGATTCCCTGTCCTACGCCTTCTATCCAACCATGAAGAAGGGCATACCCTACTCGTTCAACAGCCTAGGAAATCACTGGGTGGTCGGTAGAAAGGGCAACCAACCTTCCAGCGTATTTCTGCACTGCCCTGTCCTGAAAAACGGGACCGTGAATCAAGCGAAAACCATTCACCTGGACACGAATGACCACACAAGCTGATACAGCGCAACCGAGCGGCGCCACTTCAACACCATGACCGGGTCGGGTAAAACGCGATCGCATGACGCACGCGAGGTTTGGGAACGCAAGCCATCATTGCGCCGGGTCTACACCGACCTCTATGCGCGCCTTACAGAACGCCTGGTCCCCGGAACTACCGTTGAGATCGGCGGCGGGTCAGGCAACTTCAAGGATTTTGCTCCAGACTCGATCTCGACGGACATCGTCGCGGCACCCTGGCTAGATGCCGTCGCAGACGCTGGCCGGCTGCCTTTTGCCGATGCGTCGGTCGCTAACTTCGTGCTGTTCGATGTCTTACACCACATCGAGTTTGCTTTGCGTTTCTTCGACGAGGCCGGACGGGTGCTCGAACCCGGTGGGCGGATCATTATATGTGAACCAGCGATCACTCCCCTCAGCAATCTCTTTTATTCTTACATGCATCCCGAACCGGTGGAGATGGGAGCCGACATATTCAATGTCGGAGAGCCGAACCCGTCGCGCGACCCGTTCGATGCAAACCAAGCCATTCCGACCCTAATGTTTTGTCAACAAAGCGACCGATTTGCTCGTCATCTGCCGATGTTAAAAATTCTCGACGTGCAGCTTAACAGCCTCTTCGCATACCCGCTGACAGGCGGATTCCGTTCCTGGACTGCGATCCCCGCAGCACTCGTACCGCCAATGCTATCACTGGAATCCATCCTGCTGCCAATCCTCGGCCCACTAATGGCCTTTCGCATGCTCGTCACGATCGAGCGCAGGGCATGACCCGCCGCAAGCAATCCCATGAATCGCCACGATGGGCAAAAAAAACGATGACAGCCAGCACGGCTTTGCGTATTCGAGACAAGGTTGAGCAAGCGGTAGGACTCGCCGGCGTCGGTCGGGCCCAAACAAGATGCATCAAAGGGAATCATGCCTGTTAAAAAGAATGATGCGATCGACTGGAACGGAAAGACCGTTCTCATCACCGGTGGAACCGGATCCTTCGGCCGTCGATTCGCTGAGACACTTCTCGATCGCTACAATTTGAAAAAGCTAATCATCTTGTCCCGCGACGAGCACAAACAGCACGACATGCAGCAATCTGAGGTATTCCGGGACCGCGACGAACTGCGTTACTTCATCGGCGACGTCCGCGATCAGGACCGTCTGCGGATGGCAATGCGGGGTGTCGACTGCGTCGTGCATGCCGCGGCGCTCAAGCATGTCCCGGCCGCCGAGTACAATCCGTTCGAATGCATCCGCACTAACGTCAACGGCGCGGAGAATGTTGTCTCCGCGGCGATCGAGACCGGCGTTCCCCGAATCATCGCTCTGTCCACCGATAAAGCGGTCAACCCGATCAACATCTACGGCGCAAGTAAGCTCGCCTCGGACAAAATTTTTGTCGCCGCCAATATGCTGGCCGGGGACGAGCCAACTCGGTTCGCCGTGGTGCGTTACGGCAACGTTCTCGGCTCGCGCGGCAGCATTGTGCCACTACTGCGCCAGTTCGCTGCGGAGGGTCGCAAGAGCCTGCCGCTGACCGACGACCGCATGACCCGATTCTGGATCACCCTCGACCAAGGCATCAACTTCGTCCTGTCCTGCGCCGGGCTCATGCGCGGCGGTGAAATTTTCGTACCCAAGGTGCCGAGCATGAAGATAGTCGACATGATGAAGGTGATTGCCCCCGGCATTCCCCATGAGGTGATCGGCATCCGGCCTGGTGAGAAGTTGCATGAAGTCTTGATGTCGGAAGACGATACGGCGACGGTCCTGGACTTCGGGGATCGTTATGCGATCTGCCCGCCCCATGATTCGCGTGTGCAGGCCTATCACGAAAGGAGAGGCGCCACCGCAGTCGAGCAGGGCTTTCGCTACGCAAGCGACAAAAACGATGACTGGCTGGACGCGAAGAGACTCAAGGCGCTAATCGGCGACGCGTAACAACCGCCACACCGGATTGCTAATCCGCAGGCCAGTTGCAATAAAGATGGCGATGCGGCCACACTAATCAGCCGCCGGCATCGGCCACTTCGGACCGAGACATTCATGCATCCGGACCAGAATCGAGGGCGTTTCATGACAAACGATAACACGGCCCCCACCGTTTACATCGGAATGACGGCCGACATTTTGCACCACGGCCTGATCAACGTGATCGAGATCGGCCGCGAGCATGGACGGGTTGTGATCGGCCTGATGACCGACGGGGCGGGCTCCCGCTACAAGCCACTCCCATATCTCGAATATGAGCATCGCAAACGTATTCTCGAGAACATCGTCGGCGTCGACGAGGTCATACCTCAGGAAGAATGGGACTTCGTGCCCAACCTGCATAAACTAAGACCGGAAATCGTAATCCATGGTGACGACTGGCGCGAGGGTGCCCAGAAGGTCTATCGCGATCGGGTCGTCGAGGCCCTGAACGAATGGGGCGGGGAGCTCATTGAGGTCCCCTACACGCAGGGCGTCTCTACGCCACGCTATAACGCCCAACTGCGCGGTTTGGGAACTACATCGGAAATTCGGCGCCAGAGCCTGCGGCGGCATCTCGATTCGGGAGAGCTGGTTCGAGTCATCGAGGTCCACAGCCCGCTCTGCGGATTGTTGGCCGAAAATCTTGCTGTGGAACGCGAGGATAGCACCGCCCGGTTCGAAGCGATGTGGGTATCAAGCCTGACGGATTCTACGGTGCGAGGAAAACCCGATATCGAGTTGGTGGATACGAGTAGCCGTATTGCAGCAATCGACGCCCTGTTCGAGGTCACAACCAAGCCACTGATCTTCGACGGCGACACTGGCGGCCTGCCCGAGCATTTCGCCTTCACGGTGCGGACTCTGGAAAGGCTGGGGGCCTCCGCAATCATCATCGAGGACAAAACCGGACCCAAGCGGAACTCGCTCCTCGACGGTGACGGCCATCACATCCAAGAGGACATCGATCTATTCGCTGAAAAGATCGCCATCGGTCGCAGCGCGGCACTGACCGACGATTTCATGATCATCGGCCGGATTGAGAGCCTCATTCTCGGCGTTGGCATGGAGGATGCCCTCGCCCGGGCACACGCCTATGTCGCCGCCGGTGCCAACGGCATCATGATCCACAGCCGTCGTAGCACGCCGGACGAGATCTTTGAGTTCTGCGACACGTTCCGTGCGACCGATCCAAACACAACCATTGTCGTCGTTCCCACCCAGTACAGCATCGTTCGGGAATCTGAACTAATTGCGCACGGTGTGAACATTGTGATCTACGCCAACCATCTTCTTCGGGCATCATTCCCCGCGATGCGCGCCGCGGGAGAATCCATCCTACGCAACGGTCGTGCGATGGAGGCTGATGAAATCTGCCTCCCGGTGGACCAGCTTCTCAGCATGATTCCCAACACCGTCTCATGATCGAACCGAATGTACTACTCGACCAGCTGTGTGAGGGCGGCGTCGGCTTCTTCACTGGCGTCCCGGATTCGCTTCTCTCGCCGCTAACATCCGCGATCGTTACGCGCTTCGACGATCGCAAGCATATCATTGCCGCCAACGAGGGGGGAGCAATCGCTCTAGCCGCGGGACACCATCTCGCCACGGGCAAGACAGCCTGCGTCTATCTACAGAATTCCGGCCTCGGCAACGCTGTGAACCCCCTGACATCACTGATGGACAGCGAGGTCTACGGGATTCCCGTTCTGTTGATTATTGGCTGGCGCGCCGAACTCCGGGCCGGCGAGCAGCTTGCCGATGAGCCCCAGCATCGCAAACAGGGCAAGATCACAACCGACCTGCTCGATGTGCTTTCGATTCCCCATCTGGTCATGGGGCCCGATGGAATAGAAGATGGCCCAGCAGACGGGGTCACCGCTCTCCTCAGCCGAGCCCAGACAGAACGCCGGCCTGTTGCGCTGGTTGTACGCAAGGGCAGCCTCGCCGCACTCAAGACCCCGACGCGCGAACCCGCCGGCACCATGACAAGGGAAGACGCAATCAGGGTCGTGACCACGATCGTCGGGGCCAGCGCGCCTATAGTGTCGACGACCGGGAAGGCGTCGCGCGAGCTTTGGGAGATTCGGCGCGCTGGCGATCAAGCTGATGGGCAGGATTTTCTCACAGTCGGATCGATGGGACATGCCTCCCAGATCGCTGCCGGTATCGCTCTGGCAGATGCCACTCGGCCAGTTCTCTGTCTCGATGGAGACGGCGCCGCCCTCATGCACCTAGGTGGCCTCGTCACGACAGCGACAATCCCCAATTATCGCCACGTCGTTCTCAACAACGAGGTTCATGACTCGGTCGGCGGTCAGCCAACCTGCGGAGTGGGCCTTTCGCTTTCACCGATAGCGCAGGCATGCGGTTATGACTGGACACGCACAATCCGGGAGGCTGATGAACTACCCGGCGCTGTCGCCGATATGCTGGCGGCCAAGGGCTCTGCCTTCCTAGAGGTCATGGTACTCCCCGGCGCACGGTCAGACCTCGGCCGACCCAAGACGCCACCCAAAGAGAGCAAGGCGGCCTTCATGAATCGCTTAGGTGCCGTCTAACCAGCACCTAGCCCGTTGTGAGGCGCTCGAAGGCGCGGCGGGCGATCTGCCGAGCGGTTTCACCGTCAGCATGACGCAAATTGTTGGCAGCACGGGCAGGAGTGATCAATGAATCGCCGAAGCCGTCGATGTCATCCACGGATAGATGCCGGGCCATGATTTTGCCGACCCCTAAGTCGATCAGCCAGCGCTCAAGCGTTTCGGGGATCGCATCGGGCGCACATTTCAGAGCGCCAGAAACCAATGGAAGTCGACCCGCATCTTCTTCCTGATTGTATCGCGCGATCTCCGCTAACGTGAAGCTGCACGCGATTCCGTGTGCGACACCGAACCGCGCCGTAAATGGATAGCTGATTGAGTGCGCCAAGGCAGTCTGTGTAGTGCCCATGGCAAGGCCCGCCGTCAAAGCCGCTGTCTGCAGTGCTCGGCGCGCCGCAAGGTCATCCAATCGCGCCAACGCGCACGGCAAAAACTGATACACCTGTTCGATGGCCTGCACGGCAAGGCCATCGCTGAACACCGTGTGGCGCCGATTCCATATGGCTTCCAGGGAATGAGACACTGCATCGAGTGCGGTGGACATCGTGAGTTCCGCGGGCATCGTCAAAGTCAGAGTCGGGTCTAGGATTGCGTGACTGGGATATAGGCGCGGATCATTGATTGAGAGTTTCGTTCCGTCATCACCCCAAAGAGTTCCCCATGGCGTTACCTCAGATCCGGTCCCAGCCGTGGTCGGGACCGCGATAATGGGAATAGGGCTCATGCTGCCCGGCAACGCGGCCCCGTCGGACAAATGATCGTCCAGCCTCCCCATATCGCCACCGAGGGCTTTTAGCGCAACCATTCCCTTAGAGGCGTCGAGTACGCTGCCGCCGCCCAACGCGACAACTACGTCAATATCGGGAATGGCTGCGCTCAGCGTCGGCATACGCGAGACCATGGGATTCGGATCGACATTGGAGATGACGGTTGCCGGCGGTCTGGAAACGGCCGCTATCCGTTCATCGAACTTCCTGTCTGCCCAGGATCGGCTTGTTATCAGGGCCCAGGCACGGTCCGCGATAGCCGGACCAATGACTTCATCGAGCGCAGCATCGGCGAAGACAGCCGTAGGACAACGGAACGGCGGCCTCAGAACCAACGCTTGGTTTCCGCCAGCGCCCGGCTGCGACCATCGGTTGCAAAAGTCGCGAACTCATCAAACACGTCATCGACGAGTTCACCCGAAATTCTCGACATAGCAATGCAAGCGCCCGCCGGACCCTCAAACCAATGCTCAACCATTGGGCGTACGTAAGCCGAATCGCCTGGCCCAAGAACCGCACGTCGCCCGTTGCCCCATAAAAGTTCAATGGCTTCCGCGCCATGGTTGTAGAGATACTCGTGCAGCTGGTGCTGAAACCCAGTTCGGCTAGTGTCCAGAACGCCTCCCATCAGCCGCACGTTGAAACCACGCTGGCCCGGCTGATGGGGAGTCCGCGCCAACTCGGAAAGCTCGCAAAACGGCGCATTAGTATCGGGAAAGGGACGATGTTCGCTGTCAGCGAGATGGGTGATCGCCACCTCGTCTTCCTCGGTCATCGGAACGTACCAGAGATCGCCGGGCTTGATGGCCAGCGCCGCACCGAGCAACGTAAGCTCCTCGGCGTTAGGTAGAACGTCGGCCTCGGAGAGACCGGCCGCGCGCATGGCCGGTATGCCGGACTCTTCAAGGCGCTTTGCGAGCCCGGAGACAGAGAGGCTCTCGTTATTACGGTACCGCTCTATCCGCGCACGGAAGGTGCTCGCCTCATCGCGCATATCGCCAGCCGCAGCATCCATCTGCTCAAAGGTAAGATGCGACAAACTCGCCGCAGCCTGACGCACAGGGCCCCCATAGGTAACAGCCACGATCAGGCCGCGCTGATTTATATCCGGGCTGCGACTAGTGAAGCTGTGCGGAACGAATGGAGTAATCAGCGCCGAGTCACCCGTATTCATTTCTCGGCAATGCCTCTTTCCATCCGATATCCAGTAGAAGTTCACTTCACCGATGAAGAAGGTGAGTTGGTGCATCAGGTGCCCGTGATTAAAGGCAACATCCGGATTGTAAGGGTCCGAGTCGCCGACATGGCGCAACTCCAGAATCCATTCCGGACGATATGGTGCCAAACGCGACATCGCCGTATCGCGATACTCATAATACGGCGACAGGTTCCCGTTCCGGTCCTTCCGGTCGAATACGCGCCCCGTCTTGGCACTCTCGGCTGCGGACATAATAACCACGCCATCGTCCGTATCGTCTGGATCAAGCCAGAGGGCCGACAGTGAAACCGGATAGACCTCCGTCATCTGCATTAGAAGGGCCTTCGACGATTCGATATCCGCCTCGCCGTCGATGATGCGCTGCACATCCTCTATATTCCAACCCAGCTCAGCAGCCAATGCATCGGGGGTTCGCTTCAGATCGTTTGCCTCACTGAAAATGCGGGACCCGAGCCGCTTAGCATACGCCTTGTCGCCTTTTCCAGATGTGTTCATCCCGGTCACCCCTGCAGGGCCTCCACGGCCTTCTGGTAATCCTCGACGGTGTCTATTTCCTTCCAGCCCTGCCGAATTGTCACGCAGTGGACCGGGTGCCCATCATCAACCAGTGACTGGAACATATCAGTAATATACGCCTTCTGAAATACGGCCGCCTTCTGGAACGGCTTGTTCCAATGGGCTGCTTTCATCTTGTGGAAATGACCCTTGAACAGTTCTGCACCGCGAGCACTTAGCTTGAACATTCCGATGAACTCTCCGTCCACATCATCATCCAGGGTCAGGTGCTTGCCCAAGCTTATAACCATACCGTTTGCGTCGAAAATCACGTTCTCGGCTTCGCCTATCGGATGGTCGATACGACCTTCATAATAACATTTCCAATCAGTATCGACGACGATTGAGATGTCATGCTCAGAGGCGAGCAACGCCGCCGGGACATTCGCGTCGAACAGGATGTCGGAATAGCCGCAGATAGTCTCACCTCTGATCACCGGCTCGGCATAGAATAGGGAGTTCAGTATGTTGTTGTTCGCATAGTCGGAATTCTCGAAATAAGTCAGGTCGGGCAGGTTGATTCGGTCGGCCATGTGCCCGCGTACTACCGAGATGTCGGTTATTCCGCATGCACGGTAGGCTTCGATCTGGCGCTGCAGCATGGTCTTGCCCGCGAAATCTAGCATGCATTTCGGCGTGAGGTCTGTGTAGGGGGAAAGGCGGCTGCCAAGCCCTGCGGCTATGATTATAGCATTGGTATTACTAGACACTGTGAACTCCAGGAGCCTGCCAAGGAATAGGCCAAAATTATCTTGAATGTATTAGCCCTTCAACCGGATTGGCGGCAATGGCGCTGATCGTCTCGGCGGCGCAATAATCACCCGTGCCGATGTTGTAGACATGCCGCTTTCGGTAATCGCGAATACGCTCCACAAATCCGTTCGAAACCGCGCAAAGGCGCGCGACTTTTGCAGGCGCTAGCTTCAGAGAAGAGGGATCGAGGATCGCGCCAACGCTCTCGCGATAGATTGCTTCGAGCGGATCGAGCCCGATGCCCTTCCAGTGAGGGTTGTTTATCTTGCGAGGCACATCAACGAACAACACAGGCCGCTCTAGACCAAATGCATACTCCAAAGCAGCACCAGACCAATCGCTGATCATGAGATGTGACGCGTGCAGAGACTCGAAGTTCGTCGTGTCGGATTCCATGCGAAAACCCGGGTGGCTGGAAAATTTTGTCTCCAACGCCTCGAGCCTATCTGAGGAAAGATCGCGCGTACGCGGATGCGGGCGCACGGTCAGACGATGTCCCGCATCAAGCAGAACAGCGACGAGCTCAGAACCGATAGTCTCGAGGACACCGTCCGGCCCCCATGATGGGGCAAGCAGCAAGTCATAGCCGCCCGGCGCCGTGGCATCGAAACGCGGTCCAGGATAGCTCGCGCGCGCGGACATCAGACGATCGAGCACACCATAGCCGTGATCATGCAGGTTCTTTTCGGGCAGCCCGCGTTCAGCCTCCCAGGCACGAATTTCTTTGCGATGGTGTGGTCCAACACAAAGGATTGAGTCGTAATAGTCAAACGCACCCTCGCGATAGACCATATGGGTGCTGACCATCGAGTGGAACAGGTAGACATAGTGCACCGGATGCACGGATCGCTTGAGGTGAAACGTGTTCAAGTCCGGCATGGTCGTAACTAGCGTACCACTGCGTATGTTCGTTAACGCGTAGATCAATGCGCCACCTCCGACATAATAGGGA
Organism: Alphaproteobacteria bacterium; assembly: GCA_002722515.1. GTDB lineage: Bacteria > Pseudomonadota > Alphaproteobacteria > UBA6615 > UBA6615 > UBA8079. Next base: position 33,375 of record PBMH01000030.1, read on the forward strand.
AGAATATGCGACGGGGGTTTAGCCAGTATCGGATCATCGGGGTCGGCAGAGAGATAGTGAATAGGTGCCTCACGTACGTCGGCGAGCTCACTAATAACCGGATTTAAAAAGCTCCCGTAGACCGCGCCTTCAGAAAAGATCGTCAGTGCTCGCGGGTCGGTACACTCGCGCACGAACCGCCGCGCATTACTCCACGCCCCCATTGACCGGCGCAGACCATCGAACATTGGCTTCGTTCCTAGCTTAGTCGGAGTTTGCGGCGATGAGCGGTGCGTGCCACGCCATTCGACGGCCTAATCATCCGCCTCCTTATCACTCTCGGCGGGTTTTGAGACCTTCTCAGGGCGACCAGTAAGCCGATAATAAGTATCTGTAACACGCTGCCAGTATATGCGTAGAATGACCGCTGCACCCGCGAGACCACCCAGCAGGAGCTGCAACAGCATGCCGCCGACCCCCGGGTCGATGTACGCCTGCGCAGGGGTCACCAAAACACTGAACCCGACCGCACCCAGAAGGACAGCCGGCATATCGGCCCGTCCAGACAGGGTCAAACGGCGTGACAATCCGACGGAACACCTACTATTAGCGAACGCTGAGTCCGTCACTGATCTCATCGAGAATATTCCTCACCTTTGTAAATCGCCGCGTCGGCAACAGGTCTGGTGTCTCTCGCTGGATACAGCCAAAAACAATCCGAAAGGTGTTGACCGGACTGAAACTTTCACCATGATCACTATCACAAGCGGCCGGAGTCCGCATAGCATGAAGATTGGCGTAGGCCGCCAAAGACGGCGGCGTGCGCGGGGTTCTCCCTTTGACGGAGCGCGACCAATCACCTCGTATACCGTGATCAGACTGTAGGATAATTATAGGCTCATCCGGGTCGTTTTTCAGGATTGTATCAACTGCCGACAGAATCAATGGATTCAGGCACCGAAGATCGTTTACGTAAGAATCCCTCTCCCTCGTGTAGTCGTCGCCAGCAAGATCGAACGCAATATTTTCTACTCGACTGCAATCGGCAAGAAACCTTTGCGGCGGATGCGGCGTCAATAAATGAGCGAAAAGGAAGAGCGGCACATCGGAACGCGGCTGTAGCTTCGGGATGACATCGCTGATCTTGGTAAAATCAAAGCTTAGAAGGTTAGGAAAAAGCCTGCGAATAATCGGAAATGCGGGAGTCAGGCGTAGAAGCCCCACCTCAGCTTCGCTGACGCCGATTGCCCCCGTCGGCGCCGCAGTGATGCAAGTATCTTCGGAACCGCCGCACCGGGTCTTCAGGTTGTTTCCACCGGGTTCCGCGTGCAGGTATCGGTAGCCCAGTTGGCGGAAGCGTTCGACGACCGGGTTAAAACCCTGCAACTTGTCGGTCCAAAGGGCGGGATACAGCGGTTCCCCGATCGGAAGATAATAATCCATAGAAACAGTCGAGCTGATGGAAAATTTAGTACTGGCGTAATTCGACCAGGCTTGATCCGCAACATTAAATCCGCGGTTCTCGAGGGCATCTACGAAGGCGGAATTATCAAAACCAAAATAGTCGGCAAGTACGTCTTCACGTGCATAAGCATCGAATACAAACCAATACACATTTGGCATCTGCGCTGCCCTGGTTTGATCCTCGATTGGCGAAGCAGCGACAGTTTGAACACCATCATTCCGGGCAACAAAAAGGATGAGATTGAAAACTGGAACCGCCGTCATAACAAATGCCGCCGCCAGCAAGACAACCCTAGTTGCCGAGACACGAGACAACCGCCAGACGATAAACAGGATGATCAACGTGAGAACGAGCCAAATCGCTATCTTTACGGTCCCCAAGGCAATGCCAAAACGAGACAGCAAGAACGATAAGGGGAGGTAGCTGAATAACAGGACAGACCCAACCCCAATAACATGCGCTATCGCCGGAAAATGAGAGGCCCCCCCAAAAACCCGCCCAATAAATCCCCAAAAAACAACCAGAACGAGATAGAGAACCGCATAAAGCACCACTGCGCTGCCGTAGATCAGAAGCTCGTCACGATTCGTGCCAAGAAAGCTGACGAATGGCCACGCCCCGAGCAAGAGCATTGTTGCCGCTGGTGCGAGAAGCTTCATGAACTGCCGTCCGTTTCAGGAAATTCTTATTGTTAGAGAAGTAATAATAGATAGGCGCACCAAAAGCGCCTGTCCACGCCATATCAAAACACAGAAATGTCGAATCGCAATTAACTGGATAACACACCGATATGAAATTCTCTGTTTGGATTAAGGACTTGCTTGACTTTCAATTTATGAGCAAATATGTGTTCATAGCGTGAACAATGGGACACATTGCCGGTAATCCAAACGTGGTGACGATAAGGAAAATCCGAATCTCTGGCCACGACACATTGATGCTTATGGCGTCTATTTAGTTGCCTTAGGCTGGCGTTCCGGGAGACTTTATCGAAGCGGCTTCCTGACCAGGAATCGCATCCCGGGTCATTTTATACATAACACCGCGGCACCCCAACGGGTCACCCGGCCTGCGGTAGCATGGAAAAACAGAAATCTCTAATCTAACAATATCCGATACTGGTCATGGGTTCCTGCCCTACGGACGCCAGACTATCGACGAAACGGACGTGGGCGCCGTGGTCGAAACACTGCACGGCGACTGGCTGACCCAAGGCCCACAGATTGAGGACTTCGAGGACGCACTATCCGCCATCCTGGGTGCCCGCCACGTGATCAGTTGTAGCAGCGGGACAGCTGCCCTGCATCTGGCCATCGCCACTGCCGAAGTTGGGCCCGGCGACAATGTTATTGTCCCGGCAAATACGTTCCTGGCAACCGCAAACATGGTGCGCATGGTCGGGGCCGAAGTCATTTTCGCCGACGTCGATCCCGTGACTGGATTAATGACCGTCGATCATGCGACGGCTGCCATGCGAAGTGCTGACGGTGCAAAGATCAAGGCGATCATCCCTGTCCATTACGCTGGCCAGTGCGCCGCACCGCTGGCGCTGCATGAACTCGCCAACACCCATGGTCTCTCTATAATCGAGGATGCATGCCACGCTCTCGGTACAACCTATGAAGCCAATAATGAAACGTATCGGATCGGCGGCTGCGCGCACAGCGTAATGGCTACCTTCTCGTTTCATCCAGTCAAGACAATCGCCATGGGCGAGGGCGGCGCCGTTGCAACAAATGACGAAAGAACGGCGATCCGGATGCGCGAATTCCGAAACCACGGGATGGTGCGGGACCCGCAGCGTTTTACCGACACACCAGGATCTCACGACGACGCCGGTGTGCCTCAGCGTTGGTACTATGAAATGCACCAACCGGGGTTCAACTATAGGCCCAGCGGCCTGCATTGTGCACTTGGGCGCAGCCAACTAACGAAGCTCGACCGGTTCATAGCCCGCCGCCGCGAACTGGTGGATATCTATGACCAGCTTCTGGCCCCATATGCGCCCATTATTCAGGTACCGGCACGCATGGCGGACTGCACGCCCGCCTGGCACCTGTATGCGCCGCGTTTCGATTTCGCGGCCCTTGGTATCTCTCGTAATGCTCTTATGGCGTCTCTGTTTGATGTCGGCATAGGTACACAGGTCCACTATATTCCAGTTTCCATGCAGCCCTATTATCGCTCTCGATACGGCACAGCCGATTTGCCCGGTGCCGCAGCCTATTATGCCTGCTCCCTTTCGCTCCCGCTGTTTCCAGCCATGCAGGATGCCGATGTCGATCGTGTTGTGGGGGCAATTGTGCGCGCCACGGGTTTGCGGAAAACATGAACGAAGGGGCGGGTGACAGTCTGCTAAAATCCAACGGTGGGTTCGACTTGATCATCGATTGTGAGAAATGCGTTCTTCGACCGCTGAACCGTGAACGAGCATCAAAAAATTATTGTGACTGGCTCAACGACGACATTGTTAACAAGTTCAGTCGGCGGCTGGGGAAAAAACACACGTCGGACGACGTCTGGAATTACATTGACGCTGCAAATACCTCAACCGACATTCTCCTGCTCGGAATCTTTGACCGAATAACCGGCATCCATATCGGCAACATCCAGCTAAAACTCTACGACCCGGCGAACGGCCTTGCCGATCTCTCGACACTGATCGGGGAACGCGACTTCTGGGGCAGAGGCTTCGCGAAGGATGTCTGGAAATACTTGGTGCACTTTGGATTTAACACAATTGGCGTGCGCAAATTCACTATGGGAAACTCCGCCGGGAACAAGGCGGCATCGGGGAAAACGCTCTACGTGGGTGCGAAGCTGGAAAGCACCAAAAGACAACATATCTTGATAGGCGGTAAATATCAGGACGTCCTTGAGTATGGCCTGTTCGCCGAGGAGTTCTATGCCAAGTTCCCAGACTTGGCAGGCAAAGTCGCGGCGCCGACAGAATAGTCCCGGCGCCATGATTGATAACTCTGCCGATCAATCCCTAAAGACTGCAACCCCACTCACCTCAATTCAATTTCAAAACTCATGGGTATGACGCCAAGCCACGTCCTGCGAACTGACGGCGGAAGCACACTGGGGTTCGGACACATCAATCGTTGTCTCGTTCTCGCTGACGCAATCCAGGAACGCGGTGGCGCCCCGGAGATCGTCCTTGGCACAGCAAGTCCGGACGCACATTTGCATATCGCCGAAGCCGGCCATGTCAGCCGGCAACTAGATCCGGTAAAAACATTCGATCCCGAACAGACATTGCGCACGGCCGCGTTCGCCATCTTCGACTTTTCTCATAGGGAAACACGGAGCCGAATTGAAGAAGCAAAGCGACTGCTTCAGGCATCACAGGAAAATGGTACCCGTACACTATTAATTGATGCCAAGGACGAGGATTGTCTAAGCGCGTTGACCGCAATGGTAGCCGACATTCTCGTCATCCCCTACGCCGGTGCAGACGCAGAGCAGGTTATACCAGGCGCCATAACGGATGTTCGCGGCCTTGAATATTTTGTGCTCGACCGCGCCTACCTTGACAGGCCATTCACTGATCGACCTGTCCCCGAAACAGTGCAGAACGTTCTAGTCACAGCAGGCGGTACCGATACGGTTGGACTCACATCGTTCTTCCTTGATGTGCTCGAGAAAATTACAGCGCCACTCGACATTCATATCGTTATCGGGCCTGGGTTCACCTCGGATCTAACGGCCGCCATTGCGGTACGTGCCGAACTCATGCAGCACAAGGCACACCTCATTCATGCGCCCAGCAATCTCGCCGATGAGGTGTTCCGGGCCGACCTCGCGCTTTCGGCCAGCGGGTTGACGAAGTACGAACTTGCATATGGCGGCACACCCTCGGTGCTGGTTTCGATCGACAGGAATCATGAAATCTCCAACCAACCCTTCGCCGCACTTGGCACCGGCCTAGATGCTGGCAAATATGGGGCCACAACCGTTGATGAGGTTGCCGCTAGCGTCAAATCACTGCTCGGAGACGCAGGGCGACGACGCGCGCTGGCAAAAGCTGGTCCCGCGGCAATCGACGGCCAGGGCACACAGCGCCTTCTGGATTTGCTCAATGGATAAATTGCTCAATAAAACCTTCACTATATCCGATAAGGTTGTCGGTGGTGACGCGCCCCCCTATTTCATCGCCGAAGCGGGTTCTAATTTTGATCAGAGCCTCGACACCGCGCGGCGCCTAATTGATATCGCGGTCGACGCCGGTGCCGACGCAGTGAAGTTTCAGTTGTTTCGTGCTGATATCCTAGTACCCGACGGTGGCGAAATTCATGCCGCCTTCAAGGCTGCGGAGCTCAATCCCGACTGGGTGCCAGTCCTATCCGATCACGCGCATGATCGCGAACTAATTTTCATGGCGTCAGCCTTCGACACCGGGTCCGTTCAGGTTCTGGAAGACATCGGTGTGGTGGCACACAAAATTGCTTCGTCAGAGACCACAAATCTAGCCCTCGTCGACGCCATCGCTACAACTGGCAAGCCGATCTTCCTTTCAACAGGGATGTGCGACATTGTGGATGTTCAGGAAGCAATTGAACGATGCCTCGCCCGGGACAATACCAGCGTCGCCCTGCTGCAGTGCGGCGCAATGTACCCTCTCCCGCCGGAGCATGCGAACCTGCGTGTGATGGATTTGTTCCGTGACGTTTTTGGCTCTCCGGTCGGTTTTTCTGACCATTCGCTCAACACACATATATCGCTAGCAGCGGTCGCGCGCGGCGCGAACGTCATCGAGAAACATTTTACGCATGACCGCAATGCCAAGGGGCCGGACCATTTCTATGCGCTCGAACCCGACGAACTAAAACAACTTATCCATGACGCAAGGGATATTCATGCCGCCCTTGGAAAGGCACAGAAAGAAATGCTTCCCGAAGAGAGGGAATTCGGGAGACGCGACGGGCTCTATGCCGCGCGCGACATTCCCGCGGGCAACGTCATGACAGTAGCGGGCATCGAAGTCCGCCGCCCAGCAATCGGCTTGCGCGCTCGCCACCTGGATGCCGCCGTCGGCATGCAGACCACACACGCGATCGCCGCGGGGGCGCCACTGAACTGGGACGACCTCCGATCTTGAACGAATTCGTTTATGTTGGCTTCCTGAAAACAACTCCAAAGACGCTGCAGTGGCAGATTTTCTTGGGGTCTCCGGCGGGCTATATCTAACCGCGCACAAGCATTAGCTATGATGAGCAAACAATCGGATATCCCGGTCATCGAAGCTGACTATGATGGCACCCGTGTGAACCTTGCGACCCCCCCAAGGGATGTTGGAACATATGTTGCACAAGGCGGCCTAGCGCTGCTTAAGGGGGCATTTCCCGTCGATCTCCTGCAAAACATTCTCGATGGTGTCTTCGCATGGGGGCAGCAATGCGCGCCGCAGCGCGAATCGAGTGTCAGTTTTCACCGAATCGACGAGCGCCCCCAACAGTCCAGAACCCCCCACACTTTTCACGCATACAACTTTCTGCTGCACCCAGGCGCTATCGACGCGAAAATTGACACGCTTATCCGTCCCATCTTTTCTGCTATGCGTGACCTACAAAATGCTGTGGCCGGAACTAATGCCGGGTTCGAGCCCGATGCGGAGAGTCGGTTTTTGCAACCGCAAGTCATCCAGTACCCCAGCGGCGGAGGTTTCTTCGGCGAGCACGTCCATCCCCTAGAGCCGCAGCGCGTTGGTCTGATTGTGGGGCTTTCCGAAAAGGGTCGTGATTTCAAAAATGGCGGCACCTGCTTCAGAGTCGGCGGCAGGAACTATAGCTTCGAAGACACCCATTCGATGGGGGACATCATCCTGTTCCGTTATGATGTCCCGCATTGGATCACCCCAATCGATGATGAAGAGCATCTTGACTGGACCCGCCGAGCTGGGCGCTGGACAATGGTGCTTCCCCTACTGCCAGGCCAAAAGGTGACCGGGTGAGCTATACGTTTGAACTGGGCGACGAAGTCAGCATCAAACTGGCGACGGCACCGGGCGTATTTGTTCCGACCCACACCAGCACGCTGTGCATCGAGGCAGTCCACAACCAAGGACCGAGGCCGGGTCGGACCCTCGATCTCGGCTGCGGTTGTGGGGTTGTTGGAATTGCAATGAATAAGCTGGGCTATGCAAACGGGCCCTTGTTCGCGTCTGATTTGTCGCCCGAGGCAGTCGACCTAACCCGCACCAATTGCGATGCGCATGCGGTCAACTGCGACGTCCGGATTGGCAGTCTGTTTGAGCCTTGGGGGGACATGCGGTTCGATATGATTATCGACGATGTCTCTGGAATCGCAGAGGAAGTCGCAATATTGTCACCCTGGTTTAGCGAAACAATTCCATGCGCCTCCGGTGATGACGGCACAGCACTTACCCGTGCGGTGATTGAGGCAGCGCCGGATCACCTCGCGGACGGAGGCCTTCTCTTTATACCGGTTATTTCTCTGTCCTGCGTAGACCGCATACTGGATAGCGCACACGCGACATTCGGGTCTGTCGAAAAGGCCTCGGGTCAAGACTGGCGCCTGCCCGACGAGATGACGCCACATCTCGACCAGCTGGACGCCTTGAAAAGCGATGGACTAATCGACTTTGCACGAAAATTTGGGATGGTCATGTGCCGAACCGATTTCTACGTATGTAGTGAACCAAAAGGAAAGTGATCGATGACACGTGAGGAAGTTTATGCAACCGTCGGACAGATATTAAACATCAAGCCAGAGGAGGTGACACCTGAAACTGGCGCGGAGACATCGCCTGACTGGGATTCTCTCGCGCATATCAACATTCTCACTGCACTCGATGAGAAGACGAACGGCAAAATCGCGGAAATCGACGATTTTATGGAAGCAAGCTCGGTCGAAAAAATTTGCGCGGCCATGAGTCAAAATGGGCTACTCAGCTAACGTTTGGCACCACCCATATAGAACATGAATATTTCCGACATCCAGTTTGTACTTGGCGGCCGCGGCGAAGGCCTCGACACACTATCCGCTGACAATGCCAGTTGGCTGGTCGATGACATCTTTGAAAAGACGGGCATACGCGACCGCCACCTGACCGGGAAGAACGAAACGGCGTTCACCATGGCAAGGGCCGCGACGGAAGAGCTTCTAAAGAACATCGACCGCGACACGATAGGGGGCCTAATCTTCGTCACCCAGTCCCCAGACTCACAAATCCCCGCCACCGCATGCGTACTTCAGGCAGCCTGCAGTCTGCCCAAAACGGCCCTAGCCTTCGATCTCAACCAGGGGTGTTCGGGATTCGTATATGGCCTGTCCGTCGCCTCATCACTTATTGCAAATGGTAACCTAGAAAACTGCCTTTTGGTTTGTGCCGAAACCTATGGCAAATATATCGCTCCCGACGACAGAGCGTGTCGGCCGATTTTCTCGGACGCCGCCAGCGCTGTATTGATCGGTTCCGGTGAAACGGGCTCGATCGGACCGTTTGTGTTTTCAACCGACGGCAACGGTGCACAAAACCTGATGCTTGCACCCAATGCGTTGATAGAAAATGGCACAGCGCGGACCCGCGAAACTAATCCAACGCTACATATGAATGGCGCCAAGGTTCTGCATTTTACCATGGGGCAAGTACCGAAGTTCACCCGCGCCCTGCTCGAGAAGGCATCGCTGTCAATCGATGATATCGACTTATTTATATTTCACCAAGCGAGCAACCTCGTGCTCGACAATCTGACGCGCCTGCTCGACCTTGCCGATAAAAAGGTGGTGCGGCATCTCGAAAGCTACGGGAATACCGTGTCATCGACGATCCCAATTGCGCTCGAATTAGAGAGACGGGCCGGCCACATCCGACCGGGAATGACACTGCTCCTGATGGGTTTTGGTGTCGGATACTCGTTGGCGGGCGGAATCGTCCGCACCTGAACTCCATGGCAAATCTCATCATATTTGGAACCGGCGTGATGGGAGACCTGATTGCCGAGCATTTTATCTATCAGTCAGAATGGGATGTCGTCGCATACACTGCGGACGCCGACCATATCGAAGCCGACACCCACAATGGATTTCCGCTGGTGCCATTCGAGGATATAGAGACCAAGTACCCGCCCGCAAACGCGGCGATGTTCGTCGCGTTAAGCTACGGAAAGGCCAACGCAAATCGCCGTAGCGCATTCCTGCGCGCCAAAGCCGCTGGCTATGCATTTGCAAACTTCATCTCTCCGCATGCCCGTTCGCTCAAGCCGATCGTGCACGGCGAGAACGTATTCATCAATGAGTCGACTTTTCAGCCCAATGCCGCGGTAGGCAGTAATGTCATCATCTGGTCCAATAACGTGATCGGTCACGACGCAATCATCGGAGACCATTGCTTCATTTCGTCCGGTGCGGTGATCTCGGGCGGTGTACGAGTCGGCGAATCCTGTTTCTTCGGCGTTAACAGCTCCTGCCGGGAGAACATCGAGATTGCGGAAGGTTCGGTGATCGGCGCCGGCGCGGCCGTATTACGCAACACTAAACCGCACCAGCTTCTGATCGCGCCCGAACCCAAGACCCTGCAACTCAAGCCAGGGCAAGAGGACTTTCTCGTGCGCCCCACAAGACCAACGAACTGAGTCGTCTCCCGTCATGTCACCACCTGCTACCAAATGGCAACGTCAGGGCCTGATCGTCCGGCCCGACCCAGCGCGCTGGTGGATGCGCACACACGCGATGGTGCCGACCCCCTACCTGCGCACCGACGGCACACACCGCCTCTTCTTCTCGGGCCGAAACGACACCAACCAATCCCATATTGGCTGGGCTGATATCGCCCTCGACGAGGGCCATGCCTCGGTCATAAGGCTGTCAGAAGAACCTGTTCTTGCTCCCGGGAAGCTGGGTACGTTTGACGACAATGGCGTGACTCCATCGTGCGTTATCCGATCCGGAAACGAAACCTTGCTCTATTACATCGGCTGGAACCCCGGTTCGACCACCCGGATGAACATCTTTGGCGGGCTCGCCGTGAGCACAGACGACGGCGACAGCTTCACTCGCTGGTCTGAGGCGCCAATCCTCGAACGATCAAAAACGGACCCCTATATTAACACTGCCCCTTTTGTTGTCGCCGATGGTGACAAATTCCTGATGTACTATGTCTCCGGTGTCGGATGGGACGATCCCGACAATCCACGCTATCTGATCAAGATGGCGAATTCTTCCGACGGAAAAAATTGGCTGCGCGATGGAAAAATCGCCATCAATTTCTCAGATAACGAAGAAAAGGCGCTGGCCCGTCCATTCGTCATCGCGCGGGACGGTGGCTGGCAAATGTGGTTCGCCCACAAGGGTGACGCCTACCGGCTTGGATATGCAGAATCAGATGACGGCGTAAAGTGGGAGCGTGACGACAGCCGATCAGGGATCTACACAGCCATTTCGGGTTGGGACAGTGAGATGGTCGAATACGGAGCCATCGTGGATGCCGGGAGTTTTCGCTACCTATTCTACAATGGCAACAATTACGGCTTCGACGGGTTTGGTTACGCGACATCACAATCATGACAATGATCGCAATTATGCAGCCAGCGTATCTTCCCTGGATGGGCTACATGGCCATGGTCGACCGGGTTGACCGGTTTGTATTCCTCGACAATGTGCAATTCGACCGCCGGTCCTGGCAGCAGCGCAACCGGATCAAATCTGCAGACGGCGAAACAATGTTGACCATCCCAGTGCGCAAGAAAGGACGTCGCAATCAGCACATCAACGAGGTCGAGATCGATACGGTTCAGGATTTCGCCATCCGACACATCCGCAGTATTGAACACGCTTACGCGCGAGCGCCCTTCTACAATCGGTTCGCCCCGGATTTATTCGACCAGTTAACCACAACCGCAGAGCTGTTGGTCGATGTCACAATTCCCGTCATCGGTTGGTTGCTCCGTCAATTCGCCATCGACACAGACTGTGTGTGCGCATCGGCGCTCGATGTCCCGGGCCAGAAAGATGCCTTGCTGTGTGGCATTTCACAGCAGCTTGATGCCGACATATATTTGTCACCGCCCGGCGCTGCTAATTATCTGGACCAAAGCGATGTTTTCCAGGATGCCGGAATATCCGTTCGATACCACGCATATGAGCATCCTATACACACCCAGACAAACGGTGAGTTCCGGCCGTTCATGGGTGCTATCGATCTACTGTTCAACTGCGGGCCTGACGATGGCCTCGAGATTCTTCGAAAGGGTGTTCAATGACCCGGCGCCTCGCCATCATTCCTGCTCGCAGCGGTAGTTCGCGTATACCGGACAAGAACGTCACAGACTTTTGTGGTCGGCCCATGCTGGCCTATCCGTTGGCGGCAGCGCGCACATCCAATTTGTATGACGAAATTCACGTATCAACCGACAGCCCGCACTACGCGGACGTCGCCGCTGCCGAAGGGTGCCCAGTCGCATTTATGCGCAACCCTGATCTGGCCAGCAACGACACCTCCATCCCTACCGTGCTGCGCTGGGTCGTCTCGGAATATGCCGCACGCGGTGAGGTGTTTGAGGAGGTGTGTATGATCATGGCAACCGCACCGTTGCTCGAAGACACGGATCTGATCGGCGGCCACCGGGCGCTGAACGAGGCTGACGGCGCGTACCCGGTGCTCGCCCTGGCGGGCTTCCCGGCTCCGGTCGAGCGAGGTCTGATAATCGAAAACGATTCTGTGGCCCGATTTGCGCAGCCCAACCTTCGATTCAAACATTCACAAGACTGCCCGCCCCAATATTTCGACGCAGGAGCCTTTGCGGTCTTCACGGCTGTGCATCTTCAGGATGAAACGGTAAGGGTCTATACGGACTACACGCCCTACATTCTTGAGCGCCACAAGGTGACCGATATAAACGAGCCGGAAGATCTGGCGATGGCAGAGGTTCTTTATCTCGGCCTGCAAGCGCATACACGCTACACGGACACCGCGTGACACAGAGAACCCTAAACGCACTGATCATTGGCTGCGGTCACATCGCGGGCGGGGCCGGACTTCCGAAACTGGACGATGAGGCATTGAGCCACGTAGGCGCGTTTGCAAGGCATCCAGGATTCCGGGTCGAGGCCGGCGTTGATCCCGATGCAACCCGGCGAACAGCTTTCGTCGACAAAGGCCATGCCGGGCATGGGTTCGAGACCCTCTCTGAAGCGCTCGAGAGCGGTCTCACATTCGACGTTGCCAGTGTCTGCGCCCCCTCCGAACAACATGCGAGCCTGCTCTGGCAACTTCTGGACTCAAATATCAGGCTCGTGCTTTGCGAAAAGCCGTTGACCACCAGTACAGCCGAATCCGAACGAATTGTGACGGCATTTGCCGAGGCCGGGAAGCTATTGGGAGTTGCCTATACGCGGCGCTGGCATCGCGCCATAGAGGACATTTCAGCTGAACTCGCCGCGGGCCAATGGGGGCGCGTTCGCTCGGTCCTTGCCCACTACACCAGAGGTGTCCGCAACACGGGTGGTCATGTTATCGATCTACTGCACATGCTGATCGGTCCTATGTCGATTCGTTACGCAGGCAACCCGCGTTTTGATTACAGCCCCGATGATCCGACCCTCGATGCCGTGCTGATCGCAGGCGACGGTATCGCTGTGCACCTAGTTGGTGGTGACGGCCGCGACTATGGTTTGCTTGAGGTACAAATCATGACCGAGGCTGGTTCCATCACCTTCGAGGACTGGACGACACGCGTGCGTCGACGCAAAATATCAAGCTATCGTTATGCACCACACATTAGCACCCTAGAAGCTGGTGAATGGCAAGAATACGGCGCGGGCGGGTCGTTCGAAGCGATGATCGACAATATCTATCGTACCGTCGTTGGTGGCGAAAAACTGGCCTGCGACGGCTCACACGCCATCGCGGCAGAGCACCTTATCGACGCACTCATCGCAACCGCAACCCCAGGCGAGACCGCGGCATGAGCCGTTTAGCCATATTCGGTGGGAAACCAGAAATTGACACGCCGTTCGTTCCCTACAACAGGATCGGAGAAGCCGAAAGAGAAGCAGTGCTCGGCACCCTTGAGAGCGGTCTATTGTCCGGCTACATCGGGGCACCGGGGCCAGAATTCGAGGGTGGGCCTGAGGTCCAGGAACTCGAATCCCTCTGGGCGGGCATGTTCAATACAGCGCACGCGGTTGCCGTGAATTCAGCGACATCGGGCCTGTTCGCAGCACTCGGGGCCTGTGGCATCAGCCCCGGAGACGAGGTCATTGTCCCGCCATACAGCATGTCCGCAACCGCCGTCGCGCCATACGTTTACGGCGGCATCCCGGTATTTGTTGACATTGAAGCCGACACGTTCTGCCTCAATATTGAATGCGTCCGCGCTACCATCACAGATCGCACCAAAGCAATCATCGCCGTGAACCTATTCGGGCATCCGGCCCGTCTCGGAGAACTTCGAGCCTTGGCAGACTCCCATGGCATCTATCTTGTAGAGGACAATGCACAAGCACCACTCGCAACCGAAAACGGCATTCTTTGCGGGACAATAGGTCATATCGGCGTATTTAGCCTGAACCGCCATAAACATATCCAGACCGGGGAAGGCGGGGTCTGCACGACCGATGATGCCGACTTGGCGTTCCGGCTCAAGCTGATTCGCAACCACGGCGAAAACCTTATCGAACATTATTCCGCCCAGTCGGCACAGGATCTGGTCGGATTCAATTATCGATTGTCGGAGCTTTCGGCGGCCATCGGCCGCGTGCAGCTCAACCGCGCCAAGGAGATCATCGCGGAGCGCGAGGCGTTCGCACTCCGCCTATCGGTAGGCGTTCTAGGAATCCCCGGCCTGATCCCACCACATGTGCGTGAAGGCTGCCGCCATACCTTCTATGCCTGGCCGATGCGCTATGACAGGAATGTGGTCGGCGTACCACGCGGCGTGTTCATACAGGCCATGGCAGCCGAGGGCGTGCCCTTAAACGGCGGGTATGTGCCGCCACTCTACAGGCTACCCATTTTTGCAGCGCGAGAATCGCGGGGCGGGGCGACCGAATGCCCAGTCACCGAACGCATGCACAGCAGTGAAGAGGTCGGGTTTGGAATCTGCGCGTTCGAACTGTCTGATAGATTAGTCGACCACATCGCCGCGGCATTCCACAAGGTCTATGAAAACCGGGCTGAACTGGAACGCCTCTCGACGGATTCACACGCCCAATTGACATGACCGGTAACCTGATGCTTTTCGCCCGCGACCCGGGGAACGCCAATCAACTCGTCGCACTCAACGAGTTGATCCGCGCGCGAATGGCAGGCAGCAACCTCAACACCCCCACAGCCGACGCCGCCAGCCTGATCGCCGAACTGGCTGGCGGCCGCATGCCCGACCAAATTCTGGTTTTCGGAAGCGGGGCTGGTGCTGAGGTGCTGACGACTGCTGGCATTGAGGTCATGACTGACTTGGCAGATGCGGCACATCTGGATCCCGTGGAAATATTGCGCAAGCACCACGTGGATACCGTTGTCACAGGCCTATCA
>PBMH01000031.1 GCA_002722515.1 Alphaproteobacteria bacterium
ATGACGGCAAGATCAAGTTCCCATTTATCGAAGATGGCGCTGGCCAGGTCTTCGCGGCCGGGCTTTAACACCATGAGCATCCGCTCTTGGCTCTCCGATAACATCATCTCGTAGGGGGTCATACCCGTTTCGCGCTGGGGCACATTGTCGAGGGTCAGCGTGATGCCGACTTCGCCCTTGCTGGCCATCTCTACTGATGAGGAGGTCAGGCCTGCTGCCCCCATATCCTGGATGGCTATGATGGCGTCGGTCGCCATGAGTTCGAGGCAGGCTTCGAGTAGCAACTTCTCGGTGAAAGGGTCACCCACCTGCACGGTGGGCCGCTTCTCTTCGGAGTCGTTGTCAAACTCGGCCGATGCCATGGTTGCGCCGTGAATGCCATCGCGTCCGGTCTTGGCTCCGACATAGACGACCGGTAGCCCGACTCCTGCGGCCGCGGAATAGAAAATTTTATCAGCTCTGGCGATCCCCACTGTCATTGCATTGACCAGAATATTGCCGTTGTAGGCGGAATCGAAATTGACTTCACCGCCCACCGTCGGCACGCCCATACAATTGCCGTAGCCACCTACGCCTGAAATGACCCCGTCGACGAGGTGACGGGTCTTCGGATGCTCGGGCGCCCCGAAACGCAATGCGTTCATGTTGGCCACCGGCCGCGCGCCCATGGTGAAGACGTCCCGCATAATACCGCCGACACCGGTTGCCGCGCCTTGATAGGGTTCAATGTAGCTTGGGTGATTATGACTCTCGATTTTGAATATTGCCGCCAGCCCGTCACCGATATCGACCACGCCAGCATTCTCCCCCGGGCCTTGAATAACCTGCGGGCCTTCCACAGGCAGCGTTTTTAACCAGTATTTGGAGGATTTGTAGGAACAATGTTCCGACCACATTACCGAGAAAATGCCGAGTTCGGTACGATTTGGCGTCCGCTCCAGTATCGCCACGATCGTGTCGTATTCCTTGTCTGAGAGTCCCATCAGGTCCGCAGGGCGCACTGCCATGTCGTTCATGACGCGATAGCCTCTGCAATGGCTGAGAACATGGGTTTGCCGTCGGTCCCGCCAAGTAGTGGGTCGGCCAGCCGCTCGGGATGCGGCATCATGCCTATCACATTGCCGGCCTCGTTCAGAATGCCGGCGATATTGCTAAGCGATCCGTTGGGGTTGGCCGCATCTGTGATGGCCCCGTCTGATGCGCAATAGCGAAAGGCTATGCGATTTCCGTCTTCCAGTGCGGAGAGGGTATTGGGGTCGGTGAAAAAGTTGCCGTCGTGATGGGCAATAGGCACACGGATCACGGCGCCGGCGTCATAGTTTCGGGTGAATATTGTGTCGTTTCGTTCGACTCGAACGTTGACGTCGCGACAGATGAACTTGAGTCCGGCATTGCGCATTAGCACCCCCGGGAGAAGGCCACACTCGGTCAGGACCTGAAAGCCATTACAGATTCCCAACACAGGTACACCGCGCCCAGCCTGAGCCACGACCTCGCGCATAATAGGGCTGTTAGCTGCCATAGCGCCGGAGCGGAGATAGTCTCCGTAGGAGAAACCGCCCGGGATGGCGATCAAGTCAACCTTAGGCAATGCGCTTTCACCGTGCCAGACCATTTGAGGAGGATGGCCTAGCGCGGACCCTATCGCGACGGCCATGTCGCGATCGCAGTTAGACCCGGGAAATACGATGACGGCAGCTGATGGCATGCAAGAACTCCACCTTCAGCTATATGCATTCCAAGCCGAGTCGCAATCCGGGCTGGGGAAAACCCCGAGTGCCATTTTCTTAGCCTACATCGGTATTCGTATAGCCGAACGCTTCTATGAAGGGAGTTAGTAGCGGCAATATGGGCGCCATTTGCTCGGCGTAACCTGTCCAGCGCCCGATAGCGCGCGTATTTACGCTCTCCGTCACACCGGTGTAGCTGGGCGTAGTCACGTAGCGACCGACATTCTGTTCAGCCGAATCTAGTAGCTTGTCGTGCCATGTCAGGCCGAAGAAATCGACGATTTCGCCCAATACCATGCGGGGATCCTGCGCCAGGTCTTCATAGCGATAGACATGAAGCTTGAGTGGCAAGATATCCCGGTAACGCAACCACAAGTTCATAGTCGCTGCGTAGGCGCGTGCTGTTTCTTCTAGGCTACGGAAGCGGACCGTTACGTCGTTGGGTTGAAAGTCGGTCGTAAAGCAGCTGATGCATACATCGCGCGGATCACGCAGTGCTACCAGCACCTTGGCGCCCGGAAAGGTGCGCGCAATTAGTACAAGATGCTCAAGATTCAGTGGATCCTTGTCGATAACATGACGGCCGTTGACGGCCTCGACATGTGCCTCTGAAAGTACATCCCAATAAAGCGCGCGTAGGTCACCGATTTCCTTGTGCCCGATCGCGGTCAGTGCCTCGGGGTAGCCCTTTCCGCCTTCGGCTTCTGTATCCAGCGCATTTCGCATAGCGTTGACCATGGGCAACTCGGGTGTTGCGGTCACACGGTCATGGGCGTCAAGCAATCGTTCGACCAGAGTAGTGCCCGAACGCGGGTAGCCAACGAGAAAGCTTGGGCTCGGTAGCCCATCCTTAATTGCAACATCACGCCACCCGGCCACTTGGCCGGCTGCGCCCTCACTATCAAGGAACGCCAGGAGTGCCTGTTGTGAGGAGGCATGTCGCTCCCCGTCGTGTGCCCGTGCTTGCCAAGTGTGCGCACGCAGCTTGTGAGCGGCCTGGAAGGTTGCGAACGCCGCGTCGTACTGCTCGAGGCTTTCCTCGATTTGTCCACGCTCGAACAGTACCCTCGCCGCATGCCATGGGTGCTCGGCATCGGTGTCGATTCCGTCGAGTGCTGCCCGCGCCGCTGATAAATCGCCGGTGCGCCGTGCTAGGCGCGCCGCCGTAATCGAGGCTGATGCATTATGGGGTGCGAGCTGCAGTGCGCGGTCAGTCCATTTTTGTGCTGCGTCGAGGTCTGTAATGCGCTCATAGAGTTCGGCGAGGCGTGCGGCTTCCTTGGAACCGTCTGGCGCCAACTCTGCAGCACGGTGAGCATGCTCTAGTGCCAGCGCGCCGTCGCCCATTCGACCGGCAATATCGCACAGCAGGTTGATAGCGACGACGTTGTTAGATTCAAGTTCGAGTATGCGTTGGCATGCCAGACCGGCCCGCATGGGTTGGCCGCTTGCGCTTAGCGCGACAGCAGCGAGTTGCAGTAGTTCTAACGAACTTGGATTGGCGTTCACCAGCGGTTGCAGTAGAGTCAGCGCGGCCTCGAAGTCTTCGAGTTCGATCATCGTTGCAGCAAGGTTCTGCTTTGCCAGATCGTGGTCGGGCATAAGTCGGACCGCCGTCTCGAGTGGATCGCGCGCTGCGCTAGGTTCACCTGTGTCTAGCAGGGATGCGCCGAGCTGAGCTAATATTAGAGGTTCTTCGGGCGCGTATTGTAGCGCTGCACGGCAGATTTCCGAGGCTTCTCTGGCTTCGCCGGCGGCAAGTAGAAGTCCTGTGAGACCGATTGCGGCTGCAACGTGTCCGGGCTGCGCGGCGAGTGCCGCGCGGTAAGCGTTTTTTACCGAGCCCGTCTCTTCGAGGCGATAGAGGCACTCCGCTAGATTATATTGAGCATCGGCGTTCGTGGACTCTAGCGTGACCGCTCGTTCAAGATTGGTGCGGGCTTCGTCCAGCCGTCCGACTTGACCGAGCAATGTACCTAGAAGTTGTAGGATCTCCGGTGTGTCGGGCCGAGCGTGAAGAATTTTGCGATAAGCGGCTTCGGCGTCGTTCAAGCGGCCGGCGCGGTGTGACCTGAATGCGTCGGTGGCGGCGGCACGGAACTCCGCATCTCTCACGATTCGCTGATCTCAACAGTATAATTCTCGATCACGGTATTCGCGAGAAGCTTCTCGCACATTTTCGAGACCCTGGCCTTCGCGACCTCTGCATCGCTGTCCGCGAGATCAAGCTCAATAAACTTGCCTTGGCGTACACCTTCGACACCGTCGAAACCAAGACTTGTGAGGGAATTGCTGATTGCCTTGCCTTGGGGGTCCAAGACGCCGTTTTTAAGGGTGATATGCACGTGTGCTTTCAACAGAACCGCCGAAATGTTGAATTATTGGATGGTCGAGGGACCCTTGATATCCTGTTGCCCGGATTCGGGCGTGATTCCGAGACGCCGCGCGACTTCCTGATAGGCCTCGGCAACGCCGCCCATGTCTCGGCGGAACCGGTCCTTGTCCATTTTTTCATTGGTCTCGATGTCCCAAAGGCGACAGCCGTCAGGTGTTATCTCGTCGGCAAGGACAATCCTCATCTGTTCGTTCTCGTCATACAGTCGGCCATACTCGAGCTTGAAGTCGATCAAACGGAGGCCGATTCCTAAAAACAGGCCTGATAGGAAGTCATTGATCCGCAAACTAAGCGACAGCATGTCGTCGATTTCTGGAGGGCTGGCCCAGCCAAATGCAGTAATATGTTCTTCGGAGATTAGCGGATCTCCTAGCTCGTCATTCTTGTAATAATATTCGACGATTGATCGCGGTAGGGATGTCCCCTCCTCGATGTTAAATCGCTTGCAGATCGAGCCTGCCGCGACATTGCGCACCACAACTTCGACGGGGACGATTTCGACTTCTTTAACTAACTGTTCGCGCATATTGAGCCGGCGCACGAAATGTGTAGGGATACCCGCCTCGGCTAGACGCATCATTAGATACTCCGAGATTCGGTTGTTGAGGACGCCCTTACCAGTGATGACGCCCTTTTTCTCGTTGTTGAAGGCGGTGGCGTCGTCCTTGAAATACTGGACGACCGTGCCTGGCTCAGGCCCCTCGAAAAGAACTTTCGCCTTGCCCTCGTATATTTTTCTGCGCCTTGTCATGGTCTCGAAATCCGCAGTGGCGGCGCGCTTCTCATCAAGTCTGCGCACCTGTGAGGTATAGCAAGCGCGCTTGGCATGAACAATCGCATCACGAGGTTGGCGGTGGATAGATCGTTGGTAACGGTCCGATCAATAATCCGCCCGTCCGCCGGAGATATCGAACACGAAGCCGGTGGTGCCCGAGCAGTCTTCCGATGCTGCCCAGACCGCCAGCGCCGCGATTTCATCGGGCTCGATCAGCCGATTCAGGGGCATGGCCGAGGCAATCTGCTGGGCATAGGACTCCGGCAGACCATCGAACAGCTCGGTGTTAGCTCCGCCGGGGGCCAAGGCGTTGACGAGGACGCCTGTTTGGGCCGTTTCCTTGGCCAGCGTCTTGGTGATGCTGATGACCCCCGCCTTGGCTGCGGCATAGGGTGAATTTTGCAAGGTGGCCATCTTGCCGGCGTTGGAGGCGATGTTGACGATGCGGCCGTAGCCGTTCTCGATCATGTGTGGGACAACGGCGCGGCAACACATGAACGCGCTGGTTAAATTGAGGGTGAGCATCCGCTGCCAGTTCTCGATCGGTTGTTCCCATAGCGGGGCGACGGTGCCCACGGATCCGGCGTTGTTCACGAGGATATCAACATTCCCGAAGGCGGCGATGGCTTCATCGAGACCGCGTATGATGGCGTCCGGATCAGTGACATCGACCATGTCGCTACGCAGGTTGTCGCCCGCACCAAGTTCCCTGATAGTCTGATTCGTTCGCGCAACATCGATGTCCCAGATGGACACTCGCGCCGCCGATGCCAGTGCGCGGACAGCTATTGCTCGTCCGATTCCCTTGGCCCCGCCGGTGACGATGGCGTGGCGGTCGTTGAGATCGATCTGGTTCATGGGGGCCTCTGTTCAGGGGGTGAGTACGATTTTGCCGGTGACGCTACCATCTTCGATGAGACGATGTGCCTCCGCAGCGTCATCGAGGGGCATGGTCGCATGGATATGCGGAGAAATTTCTCCAGCAGCCAGTGCGGCCATCGCGGATTTCATTGCGCCGCGGCGAATGGCAGGCTTGTTGTCGAGGACATGGATGCTGAAAAGCCGAAACGCGATGCTGTCGCCGAAATTTGCACGCATGTGGGTGAATAGGTCCGCGTCCGGGTCGCCGCCCAGATAGCCGAACATCACCACCATGCCCATTGGGGCCAGCATGTCGAAATCGTTCGACAGTCCCGGTCCGGCGACAGAATCATAAATGAAATCAACGCCTTCGCCGTCGGTCAGTTCCGTAACCTTGGTGCCGATATCCTCGGTAGTGCGATCGATAACCGCATCCGCCCCCTGTTCGGTGACATAGTTCGCCTTGGCCCCAGATCCGGCGATGCCGAACACTGTCAGGCCCATGCTCTTTGCGACCTGTGTGAGTGCGCCGCCGACACCGCCTGCGGCCGCGTGTACGAGAATTCGATCCCCCGCCCGCGGGGTGCTGGCATAGTTCAGGAGCAGCCAGGCCAGTTGATAATTTCCGAGCGCGACCGCCTGTGTGGCATCGACATTCTCGGGCATGGCAAACACCGCTCCGGCGGGGACGACCATGGCCTCGCTGTAGCCGCCGCCGCGTTCCGGCAATTCACGCGAGTTGACATATACGCGCTCGCCGACATTGACCTCGTCCACCCCATCGCCCACGGCGTCAACCACACCCGCCAGCTCGTTGCCCGGAATGACCGGCAGCGGCGGTATCCAGGCGTAGTTGCCCCGGCGCATCAGGATATCCGGCATACCGACCCCGATGGCTTCAGCGCGCACCCGAACTTCACCTGGCTCGGGCTGTATTTCGGGTGTGTCTTCAACCGTAAGAACTTCGGGCCCGCCGAATTCGTGGAAACGAACGATTTTCAACGCTCAATACCCTTCATTGCCGTTCGGTGTCTTCTTTGTCAGACTTCACTATAAGGATAACAGGGGAAACGATATGACCGAACGCGAAAATGTCTGGGAGGAGATCACCTTCTTCAGCGACGGCATCGAGATCGCCGCGCATCTTTACACACGCAGGGACTGGAGGCCCTGCGATCCAATTCGGCCGGCGGTCGTCTGCCTGCATGGCTATTCGGGTATGAAGGAGGTCTATGGCATGGATGTGCCGCGGCGCCTCTGGGAGGAGGGCTACTTCGTGCTGGCGCCGGACCATCGCGGTTTCGGCGAGAGCGGCGGCGAACGCGGCCGCCACCGGCCGTTGGAGCAGGCCCAGGACGTGTATGACGCGTTCACCTATATGGAGACGGTCGAAGGTGTCGACCGGGACCGCATGGGTTGCTACGGCACCAGCTGGGGCGGGGCCTCGGTCATCTGGTGCGCGGCTTTCGACGAACGTATCAAGGTGATCGTCAATTCCGTGGGTGTGTCGGACGGCGAGCGCTGGATGAAGCAGGCGCGCCGGCCCCATGAATGGCTCGATTTCAAGGAGAAGGTGGCCGAAGCGGCGCGCAAGCGCGTGACCACCGGTGAGCATACCTACTGGCCGCTGCTCGACATCATGCTGACCGACCCGCATACGCTCGACGTCATCCAGCAGCATCACCAGAAGCACGGCCATTACGTTTCCGACTATGACCTCGAGAGCGCGGAGACTTGCCTGCGCTTCAAGCCCGAGGCGGTGGCCCACTTGATCTCGCCGCGCCCGGTTCTGGTGGTCTATGCCGAGGATGACTGCACGGTGCCGCCCGAGGAACAGTTCGGCTGCTACGAACAGCTCGGCGAGCCCAAGAAACTGGTCAAGCTGCCCGCCGCGCAGCATTACGAAAGCTATTACTTCTGCAATCCCGAGATGCACGAGATCGGCATGACCGAGGCGGTGGCCTGGTTCGGGAAATATCTCTGAGGGGAAAAATGTCTGAATCAGAAAACGAGTACGGAACACTCCACATCGATCGCAACGGAAGCGTGGCGACGGTGCACATGTACAACCTGACCGACGGTATTTTGGCCGGTCGGAAACTCGACTTTCACTGGGAAATCGCCATGGCGCTGGGTGAGTTGCGCGACGATCAGAATATTCGCGTCGTCATTCTGACTGGCGTGAAGGATGGAGAATTCATGGTGTCGCCGCGCACGCCGCACTATGAGGATCCAGGTGCCTTGGCGGGACATAACGAACCGAAGGGGTCATGGAAGATCTTCAACGGCATCATCCGTGCGCACAACACGCTGACCGAGATGGAAAAGCCAGTGATCGCCCGGGTCAACGGCGATGCCGCCGGGTTTGGCCAGAGCCTGATGTTCGGCTGCGATCTGATCATCGCGCGCGATGATGCCCGCATCGCGGATATTCATATGGGCATGGGCGATGTAGTGCCGTACGGCCCGCCCTTCGCCCTGGTACCGGGCGATGGTGGCGCATCGCTGATTCCGCTCTACATGTCGCCAGCGTTGGCGAAGGAGTATCTCATGCTCGCCAAGGAGTATACGGCGCGCGAGATGGCGGACATGCACATGATCAACTACGCGGTGCCCTTGGACGAATTGGACGCGAAGATTGATGGTATCGTCGCCAAGCTGTTGGAAAAACCGCCGCTAACCCTAGCCTGGACCAAGCGTTCGGTGAACCGTTACATCGCCGATCAGCACAACCGGACCCTCGATGCCGCGGCGGCATACGAGATGGTCAATTTTCTGCAGTGGGAGCGAGCCGGCTACAAGCAGGATATGGATTTCGAATAGCGGCCGCCGACACTCTGAGTCGCTTTCAATGCCGGCAGAAACTCGTTGTGCAGCCACGCCCAATGCGTGTTTCGACCCTCGTCTTCCAGGTCGAACCAGTCGGCACGCAGGACTTCACCCATGGTGCAAATACTCCGTTTGTTAAGGGATTAGGCTAGAGCATGACCTCGCCGCCGCATACGGCAAGAGTCTGGCCGGAAATAAACGAACTCGCCGGCGATGCCAGGAACATGGTGGCGCCGATCAGGTCGTCGGGAGTGCCGGCACGTTTCACGAGGCGCTTGTTCTGGATGAATTCGTGCAAATCGTCATCCATGCTCGCATGTTCAACCTCGGTGGTCGTGTAGCCGGGCATAAGAGTGTTGACGTTTATGTTGTCGTCGCTGAGCTCGCGCGCCATTACGCGGGTCATACCGATGATCGCCGACTTCGACGTCACGTAA
Source organism: Alphaproteobacteria bacterium (assembly GCA_002722515.1). Taxonomy (GTDB): domain Bacteria; phylum Pseudomonadota; class Alphaproteobacteria; order UBA6615; family UBA6615; genus UBA8079. Next base: position 9,028 of record PBMH01000031.1, read on the forward strand.
TGCATGAAGCCAGGCACCCCCTGGGGTACGGTGCCTGAGGAGATATTGATGATCCGACCCTGCCCTGCTGTTTTCATGGGCTTCGAGACTGCGCTCGCGCAGAGGTAGGAGCCGGTAATATTCACATGGATCACCTTGTTCCATTCTTCGAAGGGTATTTCGTAGAAGGGCCGCTGCGGTATAGTTGCGAAAATGGCGGCGTTGTTGATCAGCACGTCTATTCTGCCATAGGTGTCGAGTGCAGTTGCGACCATCGCATTCACCGAATCTGGATTACCGACATCGGTCTCTACGGCTAAAGATTGACCGCCCGCTGCATCAATTTCCGCGGCGACGGCACGCACATTCTCGCCGTTGATCTCGGCCAGCACAGGGGTTGCGCCCTCCTTGGCGAAGGCGAGCGCATATTCTCGCCCAAGGCCTTGGCCGGCGCCCGTGATGACGACGATGCGGTTGCTGACGTCGAACCGGTTCTCTTCCATGATGTGTCCGTTCTTCTGTGGTGGTAGTTGTTATGCGCCGGCGTTGGCGACTTCAATCAGACTACGATCTGGATCCCGAAAATACACGGAAACAAGCGGGCCCTTCGCCCCCGTGCGCGGGACTGGGCCCTCAATGATCTCGACTTTTCGGTTTTCGAGATGATCGAGGTACCGCGTCTTCATTGGGCGGACAGCGACAGGATGACATTCTCATAGGGTGTTTTGTCCGGTCGTCCGGGTGCGAACCGCCATACCGCATTCGTGTCCGGCCGATCCACCGATGGTAAGGCGACGAGCGTGCTGGACACAGTCCCGTAGCCCTGGTCGGAAACGATGCACATGGTCTCGCGCTGATCCTCGGCGCTCAAATGGGTGCGCGTGGCGAGGAGTGTTTCCCAAGCCGACCAGTCCCCCATTTCGATGTCCGGCTCGTCGGCGTCGCGGAAGTGCGGCAGGAATCGACCGATGCGTGCTCTGTCTGTGTCGTCGAGATCGCTGGAGGTAATCATGTGGAGGCCGGTCGGAATAGCAAAGATTTCGACTTTTGGCTGCTCGGTGCCCCGAATCCAGAAAGCATCCCGATTGTCGGCAATGATAAGGTTGAACGATCGGTATGCGCTGCCATCTAGTGCTGCGATAGCCTCGACTGCAGCGGTTGCGTCTGGGTGGTCTGCCGCCTCCAATACCAATTCGCCGCGCGAGCGCTTGCCCTGCGTGGGGCCGAGTGATCCCTCTCGGTTCAGTATAGCGGCCACGACCCGCTGGTCATTGACGGCAATCCATGTTCCGCCCGCCAGTTCATCCAAACCACCAACCACATCTGCGCGGTCCGGCCAGTGGCGCGCCGGGGGTTGCCAGGGGCGATCGGTCATTTCGTCACGATTGGCAGCGATCAGAAGTGGCCAACGATTGTCGGGGCGACGAAGAATGACGAGGGTGCACATGAAATTTAAATTCAAACCGAAGCGATGGATCACTATATCTATGTTTTAGGGGCAAATGCCACGAATGCAACGGAGAGTAGGTTAGATATGTCGGGTTTTGATGAGCGCCAACAAGCTTTTGAGAATAAGTTCAAGCGCGATGAGGAGTTCAAGTTCAAAGCGACTGCTCGCCGCAATAAACTGCTAGGACTCTGGGCTGCGGAACAGTTGGGTCTGAGTGACGCCGAGGCGGGGGTGTATGCGCAAGAGGTGGTGAAGTCGGACTTTGAGCGTCCGGGAGATGACGATGTTCTCGAGAAGGTACTGGGAGATCTGCAGGCCAAAGGTGTCGAGACTTCAGGGCACTTGGTACGAAAGCAAATGGATGAGCTTCTGCGTGTCGCGATGCAGCAAATCCAAGACGGCGAATAACGGATCCTCTGGGTTTTGTTAGAGTCTTTCGGCGTGTCGGCAGGATACTTCAATGGGTATAGCGCTAATGTGAGAATGTACTGTTTGACGACGGGCTTCTTATTGCTGTCGCTGTGCTTCTGAACAATGAAGCGGTCTGGTGGTCGGGTTGTTTTTAGAATCCTTGAACCTGCCTAGGCACAGACATTACCCAAACTGGCGGATAAGAGCGCTAGGGCTATGGGATTCCGGCGTATCGTGAGGTACACGACCCGCAGAAATTTGAGCGCTATCTTGAACTAGCCGGCTTGGCCCAGCCCAGCGGCAAGAGTCTACGAGGCGGGTGTTCTCGAGCACACGACCTAGATCGAATTAGGTTCGTTCGACGCAGCCATCGCTACCCACGATAGACAAGCCTATCAGTAGGCTTTGAAACTATTACGGACGGGGTCATCCCTGCCGAGGGCCTCGAATAGCTCAACAGGCTCCGCCCACCATCAGAAAATGTCATTATAGGGGTGCCAACCTTCGCGGTGCTCAATCTCGATTACCCATAGGTCGGGATCGCGGTCGATGGCTCGTTCGACATAGGCGTTGGCCTCGATTTCAGGAATTGCGGCGCCGTCTAGCACATGGAACCAGGTCAGCCGCCCGTCAATGTCGCGGGTCTGGGTTAGGATTCGGTAGCCACGGTCAAGCTGGTTAAGTTTCAGGATCACCGTTCCGGACTGGTGCTCGCCGCGCCGCAGGACCGCGATTGGAACATTCTCGTCCGAAGCGCGGCGCAGCCCAGCGCTGATCCAGAGGTTGGTGGGTAGCCTGTTTTCGATCATTGGCCGCGCTGGAGAAACCTCAACCCGCTCCGAACACGCGGCTGAAGATCGCATCCACATGCTTAGTGTGGTAGCCGAGGTCGAAGCTCTCGGCGAGGTTATCGCCGGAGATGAGCGCGCTCACCTTCTCGTCGTCCTTCAGAAACGACAGGAATGCACCGTCACGATCGCCCTCAGGCAAGTCCCAGACTTTCATCGCGTTGCGTTGGACGGCCTCGTATGCATCCTCGCGGCTCATGCCGGCCTGGGTGAGGGCGAGCAGAACCCGCTGAGAATGGATCAGCCCACCGAGTCTTTCCATATTGGCTACCATGGTCTCGGGATAGACTAGTAGTTTGTCGACCACGCCGGTTAGGCGGGCCAATGCGAAGTCAAGCGTGACCGTTGCATCCGGGCCAATAAAGCGCTCGACCGAGGAGTGTGAGATGTCCCGTTCATGCCAAAGGGCGACATTCTCCATTGCGGGCACTACAGCGGACCGGACCACCCGCGCAAGTCCGGTGAGGTTCTCTGTTAGAATCGGGTTACGCTTATGCGGCATTGCGCTCGAACCCTTCTGTCCCGCCGCGAAGAATTCTTCGACTTCCCGCACTTCGGTACGCTGGAGGTGGCGAATCTCGACCGACATGCGTTCGACAGCACTTGCGATCACGCCCAACACGGCAAGAAACATAGCGTGCCGGTCGCGAGGGATGACTTGGGATGAGACAGGCTCGGAAATTAAACCCATCTTCTTGGCGACATGCACTTCAACCGCCGGATCTATATTTGCGAACGTCCCCACTGCACCTGAAATTGCACATGTTGCAATCTCTGCGCGCGCGGCCACAAGCCGCTCCCGGCAACGCGCGAATTCGGCATAGTGACTGGCCAGCTTGATACCGAAAGTCGTCGGCTCCGCGTGGATGCCGTGGCTGCGGCCGATGCACACATCGTCCTTATGCTCGCGTGCGCGCCGCTCAAGCACTGCCAGCAGCCCATCTATGTCTCCGAGCAACAGATCGGCCGCTTGGGCGAGTTGAACTGACAAGCAGGTGTCGAGGACATCGGAAGATGTCATGCCTTGGTGCACAAATCTGGCATCTTCACCCACATGCTCGGCGAGGTTGGTGAGGAAAGCGATGACATCGTGCCGGGTCTCGCGCTCTATCTCGTCGATCCGTTCGATCTCCCATTTGCCCTTATCCCATATGATCTTGGCCGCGGATTCCGGGATCACTCCCAGTTCTGCCTGGGCATCGCACGCATGGGCCTCGATTTCGAACCATATTCGGAATTTGTTTTCTGGTTCCCAGATAGCGGTCATTTCGGGTCGGCTGTAACGGGGAATCATGCGGTTCGGCTTTCGCGGTATTTGCTTAATCTATCGGATGAAAAATAATAGCGGATTATAGGGTGCAGATCATGATCCACGAGTGATAGCGCGACAGGGCGAGTCGCTGGATCTATCATGGAGGTCGTTGTGTCCCTGAGCGTCGCGCTCGTTTAGTGGTAGGGCGGTTTATCCCAGCCTTTGGGCGAATGGGTAAAAACTTCGCAGCCGTCGGCGGTCACGCCGATCGAGTGCTCGAATTGTGCGGACAGCGACCGATCCTTTGTCACGGCGGTCCAGCCGTCGCCAAGAATTTTCACGTCAAAACGCCCGACGTTGACCATTGGTTCGATAGTGAAGAACATCCCCTCTCGCAGTTCAGCACCGGCACCGGGCTGCCCAAAATGAAGGATCGACGGTGCATCGTGGAAGACCTGCCCGAGCCCGTGCCCGCAGAAGTCTCGTACCACAGAGAATCTTTCGCCCTGGACATAGGCCTGGATCGCGTGGCCAATGTCGCCGACCGTTGCACCGGGACGGACCACATTGATGCCCTCCCAAAGGGCTTGATGGGTCACCTCGACTAGGCGTTCTGCCAGCCGCTTGACCTTGCCAACATTGAACATCCGGCTTGTATCGCCATGCCAGCCGTCGAGGATGACCGTGACATCAATGTTGACTATATCGCCGTCCGCCATCCGCTTGTCGCCTGGGATGCCGTGGCACACCACATGGTTGACTGAGGTACATATTGACTTTGGAAATCCGCGATAGCCCAGTGGAGCAGGGGTAGCTCCGTGAGTGATGATGAATTCGTGGCAGATTTGATTAAGCTCTTCCGTGGTCACACCGGGCACCACATGGGGCGTAACATGGTCAAGTGTCTCGGCTGCCAGCCTGCCCGCGCGACGCATTCCTGTGAAGGCGTCGGCGTCATGGATGCGGATATGGCGTGCTTCGGCATCCGGGACAACGGGTTGGGTATCGGTCATCTTGGTTTCAAATCCTGATAGGCATGGGTCGGATTATTTGCATTCGGCCGAAACGTCGCACGCATAGCAGATTGTCTCAACCCCCCGGTCGCTGGGCGGCCGCGACCGGCTGGGTGCAGGCAGGATCGATGTCGCCGGTAAGGCGGAAATGATTACAATCAGTGCGCTTGATGACGCAGAGCATCGCCGCACACACTTCGTTCGCATTAGCATTCGTGAGTTCGCGCAGATGTTTTGCGCTTGAGTCGTAAGTTCTAAGTCCCGATATGTCGTAAGTTCTAAGTCCCGATATAATGATTGCCGAACCCGAATGAGGTGATCAAGAGATCAAAGCGCGAGTGGCCTATTAGGTAAGTGTGTGTTGATCAGGTATCCCCCCTTTTTGACTGTCCCCCGGGGTGCGTGATAGTCCGAAACTTCGGTACAGCTCTGGAGGGCTGATCATGAAGGTAATTTTTCTGCTGGTTCTTTTCCTCTCCCTTGCCGCTTGCGCTGGTGGTCGGGTTTCCTGGTTGAAGGAAGGGATGAACAAGGAGCAGGTTCGCACTGACCAGTCGGCGTGCCGGGCCCAAGCCGAGCGCGGCCTAGGTCGCAGTGAAAGATTTATCCGCGACATCCGCGGTTCGACCCGCGGCGGGCACGAGGAAACGCGCTCCATCGTTTCCAAATTCCGCGATCACAGGGCCGCGCGCTCCTTTGAGCGGGCAGTCAACCGCTGCATGGCTGTGCGCGGCTATGTGCATCGGAAGTCCTGACCCCGGTCTCCTTCAGCAAAAAGGTAAGCGACGAGCATGAGTGATACCAAACGCGTAACTGCGGCGGTCCTTGTTATTGGCAATGAAATCCTTTCGGGCCGGACCCATGATTCGAACATCCCCTATTTGGGGACGGAGTTAAACCTGCTGGGTATCCAGATGCGCGAGGCGCGGGTGGTGGCAGATACTGAGTCCGAGATCATCGAGACCGTGAATGCCTTGCGCGCGAAATACGATTATGTTTTCACGACAGGGGGTATCGGACCGACCCATGACGACATCACCTCAGCTTGCATCGCCAAGGCCTTTGGCCAGAAACTGATTCGTAACCCAGAGGCTGAGCGCCTCTTACGCGAGCGGATGGCGAAGATGGAGGTTGAAGTGACAGAGGCGCGCCTCAAGATGGCGGAGACGCCGGAATTCGCCGAACTAGTGCACAACCCCGTTAGCGGCGCGCCAGGGTTTCGTGTCGAGAATGTCTATGTGATGGCTGGAATCCCGAGGGTTATGCAGGCCATGTTCGAGGGCATAAAGGACCAACTCGAAGGCGGTGTTACCCTGGAATCTGTTACCGTGGGTAGCTATGTGCCTGAGGGATCGATTGCTAGCGAGTTAGGCCTTTTGCAGGATGCCTATCCCGATATGGATATCGGAAGCTACCCATTCTTCTTCGATAGCAAGCCAGGAACAAATCTTGTGCTGCGTGGGCCTGACACTGAGCAGCTTAACGAGGCGGCGGCAAAGTTAGGTGACTTGATTCGCACTCTCGGTCAGCAGCCGGTAGAGGGAGGTATTGAGGTTCCCAAGTCCGACAGCTAGTGCGGTCGGCTCAGGGCTGCCAGACGGCGGTCCAGATCAGTACAGCGGTGCCGCCGAGTGCGCACCAGATAACGGCATTATGCATCGCTGCCTTGCGGTCGCGCACGATGCAGATAACCGTTGGAAAGAGGATCAGTAGCGCACCAAAAAGGGCAATTAGTCGTGCGATGTCGAAACCATCCATGAATGCGAGCCCTTTTGGTGTTTGTCGGGACGGCGCGTCGTTCGCTACAAGTATAGTTTAGTCGGTCATGTGATGCGGGCGTGGTGAAATTGGTAAACACAAGGGACTTAAAA
>PBMH01000032.1 GCA_002722515.1 Alphaproteobacteria bacterium
TTCGCCGCCGAGGCTCACGCTCATGGAGTCTTTGGATCCGACCGAGCCCGCCAGGGAAGGGGTCGCGATCATGGCAGCGCCCACAAGGGCACTTGTTCCCAACAAAATGTTCTTCGTATTCATGCTAATTATTCTCCAACGTGTGATTTCCGCGAACGGCAGAGTGAAGTTATAACAGAACGGCTTTTGGGAACAAGTTCGACATCTACTGGACCTCATCGGACCCAAAAGTTTTTGCGTTGTGTCCTCGACATTGCTGGGATTTCATTTCTTAATTTATTTCGAAGAGGAACTGCGGTGATCGTATTCAGATTATGACCCGGTTCAATTCGAAAGCGCACTTGGGCGCGTTATTGGCCCGGTCTGTTGTAAAAAAAACACAAAAAGACCAATGGGTTGCATGATAAAATGGCGTTGTGCCTAGTGAATAGGCAGGTGCCCGTCGGTCGCAAATAGTTCGACACTATTTTGGTCTGGGCAGGCGCTGTTACCGGAAAGTTTGGCAGCGGGTGGGTGGATGTAAACCGGGATGGGGTATGTGCGCGGTATGTTTGCCCGATTGGTTGTGGCAACCCGGTTTGCTCTGCTATACGCCGCTCGCTGATGGGAGTTCCCGTCGAACGAACTAAATTGGAGAAACTGTATGTCTTCCGCTGTCGTTTCACCCGCTGGTGACGGCGATTATGTTGTCGCTGATGTTTCGCTGGCCGATTGGGGTCGCAAAGAACTCACCCTCGCTGAAGTTGAGATGCCTGGCCTGATGGCGTTGCGCGATGAGTATGGCGATTCGATGCCACTCGCCGGGGCCCGCATAGCTGGGTCGCTGCATATGACTATTCAGACGGCCGTTTTGATCGAAACACTTCAGGCGCTCGGGGCCGATGTCCGCTGGGCGTCATGTAACATCTATTCGACACAAGACCATGCGGCTGCGGCGATCGCTGCCACGGGGACGCCGGTTTTTGCGGTCAAGGGCGAGACCCTTGACGAATATTGGGACTATGCGCACCGAATATTCGAATGGAGTGATGGCGGTGTTCCCAACATGATTCTGGATGATGGTGGCGACGCGACCCTTCTGATCCATCTGGGCAAGCAAGCTGAGACCGACCCGTCGGTGCTCGAAAATCCCGAGAATGAAGAGGAAGAAGCGGCGTACGCCTCTATCAAGAAGCGCCTTGCAGAGCAGCCGGGCTGGTACTCGAAGGTTGCGGAAAGCCTTCAGGGCGTGACTGAGGAAACTACCACAGGCGTCCACCGCCTTTATGATATGGCTAAGGAGGGCAGGCTCCTTTTCCCGGCCATCAACGTGAATGACTCGGTAACCAAGTCGAAATTCGACAATCTCTATGGTTGCCGTGAGAGCTTGGTGGACGGCATTCGTCGCGGTACCGATGTAATGATGTCGGGCAAGATTGCCGTCGTTGCGGGTTATGGTGAAGTCGGCAAGGGCTCGGCCGAGTCCCTGCGCAATGCCGGCTGCCGCGTGATGGTCACCGAGATTGATCCCATCTGCGCCCTGCAAGCGGCAATGGAGGGCTATGAGGTTGTCACTATGGAAGAGGGTGCAACACAGGGTGATATCTTCTGCACAGCGACGGGTAATGTGGATGTCATCACCGTCGATCATATGCGGGCGATGAAGGACCGGGCGATAGTCTGCAACATCGGCCACTTCGACTCCGAAATTCAGGTGGGTGGTCTGCGTAACTTGAAATGGGAAAACATCAAGCCGCAGGTTGACGAGATAGAGTTCCCGGACGGCAAGAAGCTTATCCTGCTTTCGGAAGGCCGGCTGGTGAACCTTGGTAACGCTACGGGCCACCCCAGCTTCGTGATGAGCATGTCCTTTACCAACCAGGTTCTGGCGCAGATAGAGTTGTGGCGTAACAACAACGACGGCAAGTATGGCAGGGATGTGTATGTGCTGCCCAAGCATCTCGACGAGAAGGTGGCTACGCTGCATCTTAGAAAGGTTGGTGCGAACCTAACGGCGCTCACTGATAAGCAGTCTGAGTATCTCGGCATCCCGGTCTCGGGCCCATATAAGCCCGAGGCGTATCGCTACTAGCTAGATTTTGGCAAGCCTGCCGGCTGGCGTGCCGACTGATGTTTCATGATTCTGAGGATGATGTGACATGACCGGAAGACAGCCAGCAGTTGAGCCCGGTGTCTGTATACTCCGGTACCCATTGCCCGGCCCGACCGCGACGACCAATCTAGGTGCAGCGCTCGCGCCACGCCTAGGCCGCGGAGATGTTCTCACACTCGCTGGCGATCTCGGGGCTGGAAAGACGACTTTGGCACGAGGACTGATCGGCGCACTGGGGCATGCTGGCCCAGTGCCGAGTCCTACCTTCACCCTTGTCCAGCACTACGCTATCGAGCCCGTGCCGATTTGGCATTTTGATCTTTATCGCATTGGCCATCGGGACGAGCTTGTCGAGCTTGGCTATGACGAGGCCTGTGCGGAGGGGATCGTTTTGGTCGAATGGGCTGATCGGCTTGGCCCAGACCTACCAGCCACGAGACTGAATATCGCCCTTGACTATGATCGCTCTGGTCGCGCGCGTGCTGCTAAGCTTTCAGGGTTGGCAACATGGACGGACCGATTGCAAGGTTTTTGGCCATGATCAGTGCATCCCCGCGCGCAGCACTTCCGGCACCCGGACTCTATTCGATCTCGGCCCATCGGCCATTCCTGTTTGAGCTCGCCACACGCATCCTTGCGGCAACTAATGTTGAGGACGACCCGCTTGCGCTCGCGCGGGTCACCATATTTCTTCCTACTCGCCGGGCCTGCCGGTCTTTGCAGGAAATCTTCCTTCGTATCGGCGGCGCGGCGCCACTCGTCCTGCCACGCATGGTCCCGATTGGTGATATCGACGAGGGTGAGTTTCTGCTGGCCGCAGAACCGGCGGAGTTGCTTGGGTCTGGCGCTGATGTACTGCCTGCGGTACCGGAGCTGCGGAGGCGGATTTTGCTGGCGCGCCTGCTGCAGGGTGCGCGCATTGGCGATGCGCATGACCTTCCTGTGGATCATGCGATGGAACTGGCCGGCGAACTCGGACAACTTCTAGATCAGATACAGACGGAAGGGCTTGAATTCGACGCACTCGAAGCCTTGGTACCGGATTCTTATGCCGCCCACTGGCAGGACACTTTGGAATTCCTGAAGGTCTTGACTGAGACTTGGCCATCGGTGCTAGAGGCTGAGGGCGCAATCGATCCTGCCGACCGCCGCAACCGACTTTTGCAGGCCCGTTGCGAGGCCTGGCGACACTGCCCGCCCCGAGATCCGGTCATTGCGGCGGGTAGCACAGGCAGTATCCCGGCGACGGCGGATCTTCTGGCGGCGGTAGCAGCGCTTCCTGCTGGATATGTTGTTATGCCGGGGTTGGATCGTATTTTGGATCCGGAATCATGGAATTTGCTAGACCCAGGACATCCTCAGTTTGGTTTGCGCCAGCTGTTACGTCGCCTCGATGCTGATAGGACGGAAGTCAGCGAGTGGCCGTTTGAGACTGTGATTAGTCAACGCGGCCTGGCCCGGGAACATCTCGTTAGCGAGGCTTTGCGCCCGGCTAGGACAACACAAGCATGGCATGGGGAACGGGGTAATGTGGCTGCCGATGCGCTCCAAGGAGTCGTCCGGATCGTCGCGCAGGAACCACATGAGGAAGCGGGGGTTATTGCGCTCGCGCTGCGGGAGGCTCTCGAGACCGAAGGCCGAACTGCGGCATTGATTACCCCCGACCGCAATCTGGCTCGGCGGGTTGCGTCGATAATGGGTCGCTGGGGTGTCGAGATCGATGACAGCGCCGGGACGCCGTTGACTGAAACCCCTCCCGGTATTTTTCTTCGCCTTACGGCCCGACTGTTTCACGAGGGTGTTGCGCCGGTACCGCTGCTGGCGGTGCTGAAACATCCGTTGGCGGCGGGGGGAGAATCTACGGCTGCGTTTCGGGCCTCGACCAGAGTGTTAGAACGCTTGGTGCTGCGCGGCCCTCGCCCCGCGCGCGGTTTTGCGGGACTCCGCGCAGCTGCGGAGCTTAGGTTCCGGCAGGCGCGAGAGGCTGCCACGACGGGGCAGTCGAACGGACACAGTAACGATTTAGAAAAATGTGACGACGCAGAGGAACTGATCCAGAGGTTGATGGCGTTTGCAGCCCCAGTTGACGACTTGCTGGATAAACCCGCCGCAATGCTACCGGATATTGTGACGGCCCATGTTGTGTTCTGCGAGGCGCTTGCTACGAGCGATGTGCTGTCGGGTGCTGAACGACTTTGGGTCGATGAGGCTGGTGAGGCGTTGGCGGCCTTTGTGTCGGAGCTGCTTGAGTTCGGTGGTGGGCTGGGGCCTGTGGCGCCGGACCGATATCCGGCATTGCTCGACGCGTTGCTGGCCGGTCGCCTGGTGCGTCCCCGCCATGGGGCGCACCCGCGTCTTTCGATTCTCGGGCCGCTCGAGGCGCGGCTGCAGCGTTTCGACATGACCATACTCGGCGGCCTGAATGAAGGGAACTGGCCGCCGGATCCAACCGTTGATCCGTGGATGGGACGAACTATGCGCGCGGATTTTGGTCTGCCCTCTCCCGAACGGCGGATCGGTCTTAGCGCTCATGATTTTACACAGGCATTCTGCGCCGGCGACATTCTTCTGACCCGCTCCGCGCGGGTCGATGGTGCGCCTAGCATGCCGTCCCGTTGGCTAACGCGGCTCGATGTTGCGCGTCGGGCCTTGAATCTGTGCGACGACCTCTTGGCTGATAATCAAGCACACGCGTTGCGCGAGTGGTGGCGCATGTTAGATGACCCTGGCGCCCCGCCCCGCGCAGTGCAACCGAGTCTACGCCCGCGTCCTGTACCCCCTGTTGCAGCACGACCGCGCCAGCTTTCTGTTACCCAGATTGAGACCTGGATGCGTGATCCCTATGCTATCTACGCCCGCGAGATCCTTCGGTTGCGGGCCTTGCCGCCTCTTGACCAGAATGCCGATGCTGCGATCTATGGTTCGCTTATCCACGACATACTGGATGCGTTCTTTGCCGCGCTTCCGCCGGGGCCATTGCCGCCGGATGCGGGGGAACGATTGCGTGCACATGGCGAGGCCGCGCTCGCGCCCTATCGCAGTGTTCCAGCAGTCTGGGCCTTCTGGTGGCCACGATTTGAGCGCATCGCCACATGGGTTTTGTCAATTGAGGCCGGTCGCCGACCACGCGTTACTGCGACTCATATGGAAGTTACGGGCGCGATCGAGTTCGACGCGCCCGGAGGCCGCTTTCGCTTGACTGCGCGCGCTGATCGTATCGACGAACTTGTCGGTGGCGGGATTTCCGTGATCGACTTCAAGACAGGCGTGCCGCCGACGAAACGTGAGGTGCAGGCTGGTTTTGCACCACAACTACCCTTGGAGGCGGCGATGGTCGGTTTGGGCGGGTTCCCGGGTGTGCCCACCCAGCCCGTGGAAGAGCTGATGTTCTGGCGTCTTTCAGGTGGACGGGAACCTGGCCAGCTGCGTGATGCCGCCGATGATCCGGGACAAGTTGCGGTTGAGGCGCTGGACGGCCTGAAATTACTGGTTGCCCGCTTCGACATGCCAGATACGCCTTACGAAGCCCGTCCGCGCCCCGAACACGCTCCAGCATATTCCGACTATGAGCATCTTGCGCGGGTCCGAGAATGGACTAACGGTGAGGATGAGAGATGAACGTCTCTGATTTTGATCCGGATCTTCTCGAACGTGTTATCCGCCGTCAGCGTAGCGGTGCCGACGCGATGGTCAGCGCCTGGGTATCCGCGTCGGCGGGCGCGGGTAAGACCCGTGTTCTTCGGGACCGTGTGCTGAGGTTATTGTTAGAAGGGGTTCAGCCACAACGGTTGCTTTGTCTCACCTTTACCAAGGCTGCTGCGGCAGAAATGGCGCGGCGGATTAACAGCGAGCTTGGCGACTGGGCTGTGCTTGGGGACGAGGAATTGCGGGCTCGCTTGATGGAGCTGGTTGGCAAGGAACCACCGGATGACGTGTTTCGTCGCTCGCGGCAGCTTTTTGCCCGTGTGCTAGATGCACCAGGCGGCATGAAGATCATGACCATCCACGCTTTCTGCCAGTCTGTCCTGCGTCGTTTTCCGCTTGAGGCCGGGGTGGTACCGCATTTCCAGGTGATGGAAGATCGAGATGCGAGTGAATTTCTGGAGGATACCAAGGCGGACCTCCTCGCGCGTGCGCATTTGGACGACGGTGATCTAGGTCGCGCTGTGGCCGATGTGGCCGGCCGGGTACATGAGATTCGCTTTCCCGACCTGTTACATGAAATAGCACTCTCACGGGCGTCATTCGCCGAGATGTTACTCGAGGCGGGCGGGATTGAAGGCGCCTGCATCCGCATTGCCGGCATCCTCGATTTGGAACCGGATGCAGACCCTGTCTCGGTGCTGGCGACGGCATGTATGGATGGTGCCTTCGACAGCGATGCGCTGCGCCGCGCGGCGTCTGGGCTCGCCGGGGGTACGAAAACTGACAAAGAACGTTCTGCGTTGATCGGAGATTGGCTGACGGGTGATTGGGAGTCGCGAGTCGCGGGATTCGATGTGTATGCGCTGTGCTATCTGACCAAACAGGGTAAACTGCGAAAGCAACTCGCTACCAAGAGCATTCGCGAAGCCCACCCGTATTTGGATAAGATCCTTCATGCCGAGGCCGACCGGTTGTTAGCGCTGCGCGAGCTTTTGCGAAAGGCTGAATTGTATGCGGCGAGTAGCGCGCTGATCCGCGTTGCGGCGGAGCTCGTGGCCGGGTACGAGGCGCGTAAGGCGGCGCGTGGCAGACTCGACTATGACGACCTGATTTCCCGGACCCGGATGCTGCTGCGCGGGGACGGGGTCACCGCATGGGTTCTATTCAAGCTCGACGGTGGCATCGACCATGTCTTGATTGATGAGGCGCAAGATACCAACCCGGAACAATGGGACATTATTCTTGCCTTGGTAGATGAGTTCTTCGCCGGGATGAGCGGTGGCGACGAGGTATCCGAACAGGCCGGGCTACCGGCCCGAAGCGTATTCGCGGTGGGAGATTCCAAGCAGTCGATCTTCAGTTTTCAGGGTGCCGACCCGAGCCGTTTCGATGCAGTTCGTCGCTTTCTGGAAGAGCGCGCTAAAACTGCAGGCCGTGACTGGAGAAATGTAGTGCTCGACTTTTCCTTCCGGTCGGCGCGCCCGGTGCTCGAGGTTGTGGATCGGGTGTTTACGGGGAAACCGGCAGGGATTGGGGTTGTCGATTCTGGCACGTCGGTCCAGCATACCCCTTTGCGTGCCAACATGTCGGGTCTGGTGGAGCTCTGGCCGCCGCTCGTTGTTGAAAAAATTGAGGCGCCCGAACCCTGGAAGCCGCCGGTAGAGCCTGTTACACGAGCGGGTGCCATGGAACAGCTGGCCGATCTGATCGCAGCACGGATCGCTGACTGGCTAGACTCGAACGAGGTTCTGGAAAGTCAGGGGCGCCCGATCCGGGCAGGTGACATTATGGTTTTGGTACGTCAACGCGGCGAGTTCGTCGAGGCGTTGGTGCGCGCCTTGAAGGTCCGCATGGTGCCTGTGGCCGGGGTCGATCGTATGGTCCTGAGTGAGCAGATTGCGGTCATGGATTTGCTCGCACTGGGATCCTTTCTGCTTCTTCCTGAGGATGATCTGACCCTGGCAACCCTGCTCAAGAGCCCGTTAGTGGGTTTGGGCGAGGACATGCTGTTCAATCTCGCTCATGACCGTGGTGAGGCCAGCCTCTGGCAAGCCTTGGTGCAGCGACGAGAGGCCAATCCGGCGTTTGCCGCAGCCCATGACCTGTTATTCGATTTACTAGGCCGGGTCGATTTCGAGCGCCCGTATGAGCTCTATGCTGGGGTTCTTGCGCGCGGCGGGCGAGAACAATTATTCGCGCGACTGGGCCCTGATGCTGCCGACCCGATTGATGAATTTCTTTCCCTTGCGTTGAACTACGAGCGCAGCCATGCGCCTACATTACAGGGGTTCCTGCATTGGGTTGAGGCGGGGCAGGCGGAGGTTAAGCGAGACCTCGACCAGACTGGCGGCGCAGTGCGAGTGATGACGGTGCACGGAGCTAAAGGTCTGGAGGCGCCGATTATTTTTCTGCCAGACACCACCCGCCTGCCACGCAAACTTCCCAGTATCCTCTGGGACGAGGATGACATGGGTCCCTATTTCCTATGGCTTCCGCGTGCGGACGATGCGGATCAAACCACGGAGGCGCTGCGTGAACGGGTGCGTGCGCGCAGGGACGAGGAGTATCGGCGTCTGCTTTATGTAGCGATGACCAGGGCTGAGGAGCGCCTCTATGTATGCGGGTGGAACGAGCCGGCTGAAGGTTCATGGTACGACCTAGTGCGTCCGGCGCTTGAGCCCGTCGCCCACCCAGTCGACGAACCGGTTCTCACGTCCCTGGCGACGAAGGAGAATCCGGTCATTCGTCTGTCCGCACCGCAGCGTGGTGCGGTCGACGTGTCGGATCCGGACCGAATTCCGCGTGCTGTTTCGCCTCCCACTTGGCTTGCCTCGCCCGCACCGCCTGAGCCCGCGTCGCCGCGGCCGCTTGCCCCGTCCGGCCTAGGTGAGGATCCGCCCGTGCGTGCCCCGGTGGGGGTGGGCGTGGGCGCAACCCGATTCGTTCGTGGCAATATTTTGCACCGATTAATGCAATTGTTGCCGGCGCTGCCGGTTGCCGCGCAGCGCGATGCTGCTCTGCGTTACCTTGCACGGCCCGGGCTTGAACTCGATCCTGACGTTCAGAGCGAACTCGCATCCGAGGCGCTCTCGATCCTGGAGGCTCCTGATTTTGAGCACCTGTTTGGCCCGGACAGCCTTGCGGAGGTATCTGTTACGGGGACGGCGGTTGCGTCGGACGGCACAATTTATGTGATCTCGGGGCAAATCGATCGGCTGGTCTTGTCGCCCGAGCGTGTGTCGATCATCGACTACAAGTCGAATAGACCACCGCCCAAAGATCCTACGGCAGTAGCACCCGTCTATCTGCGTCAAATGGCGGCTTACAGGCATATTGTGCGAGAATCTTGGCCCGACCGCGAGGTATCGGTACACCTTCTATGGACTGACGCACCGCGGCTTATGACCCTACCAGACGAACTACTCGATCCCCATGCCCCCACGGGCGTTTCTGCAGCCCGCACGCTCTTCTGACCGTACTATTAAGTCGAATTCTTGACGACGCATGTGTGTAAATCTACGCTCGTTTCTCTCGCGCGTTACACACAAGTGCCATGGCGCTTTGATTGCAGAAAAGGATTAAGCATGCCCTCCAAACAGATTACCGACGATTCCTTCGAAAACGACGTCCTGCAGTCCGATAAGCCCGTTCTGGTGGACTTTTGGGCGGAATGGTGCGGCCCCTGTAAGCAGATCGGCCCGACCCTTGAAGAGCTTTCCGTCGACAAGGAAGGCGATGTTGTTGTCGCAAAACTGAACATCGACGATAATCCGATGACCCCGTCGAAATACGGTGTCAGGGGTATCCCCACACTACTTCTATTCAAGGACGGCCAAGTTGCATCGATGAAGGTTGGAAGCCTGCCGAAGAGCCAGATTTATGACTGGGTGGACTCGGTTCTCTAGACAGCGGGTTCAGACCCAAGTGGAACCTCAATGTTTCGGTCGGATTTTGGCGATGTATCGTGTTTCAGCTATTGGTCCGTAATGCCGCGCCGACCAGAAGATGAGAGCCGGTGATGAGGACCCGCACTCGCCCGTTGTTGTGGGAGATGTGTAACAACGCATCTTGAATCGAGGATGCTGATCTTGCTGGCTGTCCTAGGTTTGCTAGTATAAAAGCTAGGTCCGACGCCGAACGCGCCCCCGCTTCTTCTGCCAGTGGGACAGTCGTGACGGTGGTGATGTGCCTCGTCAGCGGGGTTATGAAGCCTCCGACATCCTTATCTTCAAGCATTGCGAGGATGAGGTGCACCGGTCGTCTGTCGCGCCGCTGTATCTCATCGAGTTCTTTCGCCAATGCACCTGCCGCCATCGGGTTATGGGCGGAATCGAGCCACAAATCCACCCCTGGGCCAAGCGTCTCGGCGAGCACACCGTTGGTTAGCCGTTGCATGCGTCCCGGCCAATTTGCTTGCGTGATGCCCTCTGCGAGGGTCTCGGTGTTTACGCTTGGCAGGCCGCAAATGTCGAGACAAGCAGCCGCGAGTGCAGCATTCTCTAGTTGATGGCGGCCAGGTAACGCCGGTTTCGGTAGTGTCCACCGGACATTGCCGCGCACGTAGGAGCCACCCCCAGTATTTGCAAAGGTGAGTTGCCATTCTATGCCTCGGCGATGGAGAGGCGCGCCTACCGCTGCAGCGGCATCTGCGATGACCGCTGCAGCGTCGGGGGCCTGTTGAGCGACGATTGACGGTACGCCCGATTTCTGGATTGCGGCCTTTTCGCCGGCAATCTCGGGCAATCTGCTGCCGAGGAATGTCATGTGATCAAAGCCAACTGGCGTGATGATGGTTGCGAGGGGCCGGCTGATGACATTGGTGGCATCGAACCGCCCACCAAGGCCCGTTTCGAGAAGGATCACGTCTGCTGGTGTGCGCGACATGGCGAGGAACGCGGCGGCGGTCGTGATCTCAAACTGTGTGATTGGCTTTCCAGCGTTCGCGGTGTCTAATTCTTCGAATAGCGTGAGCAGTTCACGTTCGTCGATGATGTCTCCCGCGAGCCGGTAGCGCTCGGCGAAACGGACGAGATGGGGCGAGGTATAGGTACTGACGCGCAGGCCCGAGGCGGTCAGCACGGAATCGAGGAACGCAATCGTAGAGCCTTTGCCATTTGTGCCGGCGATGTGGATCACGGGCGGCAATTTTTCTTGCGGATTGTCAAGCTCTGCGAGCAGTCGGCACACCCTATCGAGTGATAGCTCGATGCGTTCGGGATGATATTTTGTGAACCGTGAGAGAATCTTCGAGATTGCGTGCGCGGTCTGGTCCGCGTCGTGCCCATGCCGTGAGTCGCTACTTCCCATCTGCGCGATTTGCGGCGGCGGCAATCTGAGCATTGTTAGTCGCCGATATGCCGGCGACAGGGATTCCGCTTTCACTGCTGCGCTTGGTGCGCCCATCGCGCAGCAGGGCTAACACGTTACCGACGGTTGCCCGCATCTCGCTGCGTGGGACGACCATGTCGAGCATACCGTGATCGAGAAGGGATTCAGAGGTCTGGAAGCCTTCGGGTAGTTCCTCGCGGATCGTATCGCGGATGACCCGTTTTCCGGCAAAGCCGATATTGGCGCCGGGTTCGGCAATCTGGATATCGCCGATCATCGCGAAGGATGCTGAGACACCGCCGGTGGTTGGGTCCGTTAATATGACGATGTAGGGAAGTCCCGCCTCGCGAACCTGCTCAACCGCGAGAATAGTGCGTGGCATCTGAATCAAGCTGAGCATTCCTTCCTGCATACGAGCGCCGCCCGACGCGGGAACGACGATAAGCGCGGCATTCGCGTCTATGGCCGCGCGTGCTGCAGATAGAAGCCCTTCACCGACGGCCTGCCCCATAGATCCTCCCATGAATCCAAAGTCGAACGCTGCGATTACCGCATTCTGGCCACTGACGGTTCCGTGCCCGACTAAAATGGCTTCCTTTTCACCTGACTTGTTCTTTGCGTCCTTGAGCCGGTCAGTATAGCGACGGTTGTCCCGGAACTTTAGTGGATCTGCGGTGACAGCGGCGAACCCAACTCCGGTGAACTCGCCATTGTCGAACAAAAGCGTCAGACGATCCTTGGCGGCGAGACGGAGATGGTGCCCGCAGGCGTGGCAGACATGTAAATTGTCGCTGAGCTCTCGGTGGAACAACATCTGCTCGCAGGACGGACACTTTTGCCATAGATTGTCCGGGACGTCCTTTTTCCCGACCAGTTTTCGAATTTTAGGACGGACGAACTCGTTCAACCAGCTCATCGGGACCTCGTACGCATTTTTATTCCGATCCCGTGCGGGTGGCGGAGCGGACGCCGTCCGCGAGCGTCCGGGTGAGGTCAAGAACATTTGTAACCAGCTCTGGCATCGCCCTGCCGTCGGCATCCAAATTGTCTGCGACTGTCTGCACGATAGCCGAGCCGACAACAGCCGCGTCGGCAATCTTCGCTATCGCAGCAGCGTTGTCTGGTGTCTTAATCCCAAAGCCAACGGCGATCGGCAAATCGGTCCAACGCTTCAGGCGTTCGACCGCGATGCCGATTTCGTCCGCATCGGCAGACTTGGTACCTGTGATGCCGGCAATGGCCACGTAGTAGACGAAGCCAGAGGCATTCGAAATGACCGCAGGCAGGCGTGCTTCATCTGTGGTCGGCGTGGCCAGCCGTATCAAATGCATGCCGACATCGCGGGCGGGCAAGCAGAGTTCGGAATCTTCTTCAGGGGGCAGGTCGACTACGATTAGGCCGTCGACCCCTGCGTCTAGCGCATCGGTGAGGAACCGGTCGACTCCGTATATATAGATAGGGTTATAGTAGCCCATGAGGATGATTGGCGTTTCATTGTCTTCGGTTCGGAAACGCCGGACCATGCCAAGGGTGCGATCGAGACGTGCGCCGCCGGCTCTGGCACGCAAACCGGCGGCCTGGATTGCCGGTCCGTCTGCCATGGGGTCAGAATACATAACGCCGAGTTCAATCAGGTCTGCTCCGGCATTGGGCAGCCCCTTGAGAATCTCAAAGCTGGTCTGCATGTCTGGGTCGGCCGCCATGATGAAGGGTACGAACGCCGCCCGGCCCTCGTCTGCTAGTTTAGCAAACCTAATTGCGATGCGGTCGCTGGTCGCGTCCCCGCTCACAATTCAACTCCCAGCGCTTCAGCGACTGTGAACACGTCTTTGTCGCCGCGCCCGCACATGTTCATTACCATCAGGTGATCGGTGGGGAGTTCTGGCGCAATTTTTGCCACGTGGGCTAGCGCGTGCGCTGGTTCAAGAGCTGGAATGATGCCCTCGAGGCGCGAGCAGAGCTGGAACGCGTCCAGTGCCTCATGGTCGGTGATCGAGACATACTCGACCCGGCCCCGGTCATGCAGCCAAGCATGTTCGGGTCCGATACCGGGATAATCTAGCCCGGCGGAGATTGAATGTGCGTCTAGAATCTGGCCGTCGTCATCCTGCAGCAGGAAGGTCCGATTGCCGTGCAGGACGCCGGGACGGCCGCCGGTTAAGGAGGCGGCATGTTCACCGCTATTGATACCATGGCCCGCGGCTTCGACACCAATGATGCGCACGTCTGTGTAGTCCAGGAAGGGATGGAACAAGCCCATTGCATTCGACCCGCCGCCAATACAGGCGATCAGCGAGTCTGGTAGTCGGCCCTCGGCTGCCCGCATCTGTATTTTAGTTTCATTGCCAATGACAGATTGGAAGTCACGTACCATCTCGGGGTAGGGATGCGGGCCAGCGACCGTGCCGATCAAATAATAGGTGTCATCGACATTGGCGACCCAGTCTCGAAGGGCATCGTTCATGGCGTCTTTAAGGGTAGCCGTGCCGCTGGTTACGGGTATTACCTCGGCGCCGAGCAGCTTCATCCGGAAGACGTTCGGAGCCTGTCGCTCCATGTCGGTGGCACCCATATAGACGACGCATTTGAGTCCAAAGCGTGCACACACAGTGGCGGTCGCCACACCATGCTGGCCGGCGCCGGTCTCAGCGATGATCCGTTTTTTACCCATGCGACGGGCGAGCAGAATTTGGCCCATGCAATTGTTGATCTTGTGCGCGCCAGTGTGATTCAACTCATCGCGCTTGAAGTAGATCTTCGCGCCGCCGAAATGCTGGGTGATCCGTTCTGCAAAATAGAGTGGGCTTGGTCTGCCCACATAGTGGGCCAGATAGTCATCTAGCTCGGCTTGGAAGATGTCATCAGCCTTTGCCTTTGCGTAGGCTTGCTCAACCTCAAGTATGAGCGGCATCAGCGTCTCGGCAACGAAGCGACCCCCAAAGATGCCAAAATGCCCCTCATTATCGGGGCCGGTGCGATATGTGTTGGGTTCAACGATCATGATCTTTCGGGGTGCTTATACATCCTTGTCGGGCTACTCAACAGAAAACCCATTAAAGGTTTCTCACCACTTTCAGAAATGCCTGAATGCGGTCCGGGTCCTTGTGTCCTGGCGTCGCCTCCACGCCTGAGGACACGTCGACCACTACTGCACCCGTATCTTTTACCGCCCGCGTCACATTGTCCGCATTGATTCCGCCCGCGAGCATCCACGGGACAGGCCAATCACGGCCCGACAGGAGCTTCCAGTCGAAGGTTCTCGCGTTGCCTCCGGGCAGCGCGCCCACCATGTCGACTGGTGCTTTGGCATCGAACATTAGCCAGTCCACCGCGCCCTCATATGCATAAGTTGAATCGAGGTCTGTGGCGTCGGCGACCTTGATAGCTTTCATAATTGGGAGTCCAGTGCGCGCCCGCACCTCGCGGCAGCGTTCGGGGCCCTCCGCTCCATGTAGCTGGATCATGTCCAGGGGCACGCCTGTGCAGACGCTATCGAGTAGCGCGTCGTCAGGATCGACAAATAACCCGACTCTGATAACGTCATTGGGCACTAATTTAGCCAGTTCTGCGGCTACGTTCGGGTGAATTGAACGCGGACTTGGCGAATAGAAGACAAGTCCTACAAAGCGCGCTCCGGCCTCAATGGCTGTGCGCATCGCGATGGCGTCGTTGATGCCGCAGATCTTTACTGCGACTCTCACCGGCAGAAACCTAGTTCTTCCAAGATCCTAATCGCTGCAGCGGCAGGGTCCTTGGTATCGGTAATGGGACGACCGATAACTAGAATGTCGGCACCGTCGTTGTGAGCCTGGGAAGGGGTGGTGATACGTTTTTGATCACTTGATGCGGTCCAGTTGGGGCGTATGCCCGGAACGATAAGCTTGAATTTATCCCCGCAGGCATCACGAATTGCTCTGATCTCGCCTGGCGAACAGACCACACCGTCGAGCCCCTCGGACTTTGCAAGCTGAGCGAGCCTCACGACCTGGTCGCGCGCTGGTATGGCTTGGCCCACCACACTGAGATCGCTATCGTCGAGGCTAGTCAACACGGTCACGGCGATCACTAATGGTCGGGTAACGGATTTCTCGGCCGCTTCCCGGGCCGCCGCTAGCATGGCTGGGCCGCCGGCGGCATGAACGTTGATAATGGTGGCGCCGAGATCGGCCACGGCGCGCACAGCGCCGGCTACCGTGTTGGGAATGTCATGGAATTTGAGGTCGAGGAACAGGGGCATACCTAGATCGACGATGCGGCGGACGCCTTCGGCGCCATTCGCCGAGAAAAATTCGAGTCCAACTTTAATTCCACCGACATGGCCGTGCAGTTCCTCGGACCAGGCGATGGCCTTGTCAAGATCGGGCGTGTCTAGTGCAACGAATATAGGGTTTGTGGGCAATTTAGGGTGGATTGTCATCGCGGGGCTGCTTCTAGCAGAGGTCTGTCCGGTGGTCACGCACTCGGAGCACCTCGGTAAGGCATAGAAACAGGTGATAGAAACTTGAGGCAGGTGCGGTTTCGGCGAAGCCGTGACCCGAGGCGTCGATATGGTCCTGCCAATTTCCGTTCCCTGCCCTGAGATAAAGATCGAACAGGCGCTCTAGAAGCACTTCCAGGAGTGCGGCGGCGTCTGGGTCGTGACCGGCTTCGACACGAGCGGTCTGCGCCTTGATCGCCTCTGTTTGAACCCATAGGCGTTTGTTGTCGTCGAGGGATGTACCGTGGCCAAGGCGCGGGTCCCCGCCGGTGCGGAGAACCGAATCGAATGCGAGCCCTTGGGCAGCTCCCGGCGACTGATCTATGCCATGGGTCGCAGCAAAATTGTAGAGCGCCGCCGACTCTGCGTCTGTTGTATCACTCGTTACTTCGCTGTAGCGCCGGAGGAGCCAGACCCATTCGAAATGATGTCCTGGCTCCACCGTCTGGCCGGCGGTGCCAGGCGCGGGTGCCCATGAATTTGTAAAGAATTCGCCCAGCGTGCGAGTTTCCGGATCGAGGAGGCGGGTGCGGAACAGGTCTATGATCCGCCTTGCCCGGCGGAGATAGGAATCATCGGAGGTTGCGGTGTACAGCGCCAAGAGGGCCTCTAGTAGGTGCATATGAGGGTTCTGACGTCGCGGCAGGTCCCGTGCTGGATTCTCAAAATACCCACCATTCGATGGGTCGGCGAGGGTTTCGTCCATGAAGGCAAGGACCCGTGCGACCCATTCGAGCGCGGCAGGATCGCCACTGGCTCGATGATACCAGGCAAGGGCGAACAGTGCGAAAGCCTGTTCGTAGGATTCGATGCGGCTATCGGCTGGCGTCCCGCTGCGTGACGCGGCATAGATGAAGCCACCACCATCCTTCCGCCAATAGTGTTGGGTTAGGAAGTCGAACCCGCCACGTGCGACCTCTAGAGGCGCCAATCTGCCAGATGGCGGGGTCCACCCGAGCAGATGGGCGTGGCTATAGACATAGATCTGTCGTGCTTGGACGTGCATACGTTTGTTTCGGTTGAGAAGTGGGAAACCGTCGAGGGTCAGACACTCGACGAAACCGCCGGCTGCAGTATCATAACCGGCATCAGACCAGAGCGGCAGCGCTTGCCGGGTCAGCCAGTCGAGAATATGGTTTGTGTCGATACTCATGATTCCAGCCTGTTGATCGTTTGTTCCGCGGCCGCCAGATCCTTTAGGGCGGTCCCGATGGCTGCATTGAGAGCTGCCATCAGGGGTGGGCGCACCGAATGCTAACGTTTCTATGCTCCGCAAGCCCGTCTCAACCAGCGCGCGCGGGTGTGTCGTTCCCCTGAGATGAATTCCTTTGCGCAGCATTACGCTCGAGCGCGCGCACACGCTCCGCCCGTTCGTGTATCTTCTTTCTCGCTGGGGCGCAGGAGAACCACATGAGGGTGGTGCCGAGCAGAAACCCGATACCGGCACCGATGAACACAAACACGAAGAGAGGCCATGTGACAACGATATCGAGTGGCCAGAGGTTGACATCCGCGTGGCTTCGATTAGTGACGGCGAAAACTACCACAAGAATCGCAACCGGTAAGGTTATCAGCCACCGCAGGCGATTCACGAATTGTACCAGTCTACAGTCATTGGCAATGGTTAGTGGTCCCAAGTTTTGACACGATCGGGGCATGACGATGACCCGTGTGTAACGGTTACCCAGAGTTTACACCATTTGTGGAACAGATGAATGTAGAAGCGCGAAATTAGGGTCGTGGCCGAGAGTTAATCGCCGTTGAGGCGCTCGCGAAGTTCTTTGCCGGTCTTAAAGTAGGGAACGACCTTCGCATCGACGTCGACGGCAGTGCCGGTGCGGGGATTCCGACCAGTGCGGGCAGCTCGCTGTTTGACTGAGAATGCGCCGAATCCACGTAATTCGACCCTATCTCCGCGCGCCAGTGCGGCGGTGATTTCTTCTAGGATCGTGGCAACGATGCGCTCTGCGTCCCGCTGCAAGAGGTGCGGATTGCGCTCGGCCAAGCGCTGTATCAATTCGGACTTGGTCATTGTAATCCCCCCGGGCTTGGCCAACCCCGCAAATTCACCTTCCTCTGAAGGCGCCACCTAAATCACATCAGTGGGCCGCAGGTTGCCAAAGCGAAACTAGGCCGTCAAGTGTTAATGCGTTGGAAAACAACGATTTTCTAGCGAGATGGGAAATCTTTTTTAGCAATCCATCGTCGTCGTAGGGGGTATGTAAGGTTTCCACTGGAAGCCCAGCGGGTAACTCCCGCTCGCGGACCATCCAGTCGATAGCACTCGCTTCGTCTCCGATCGCATCAATCAGCCCGTTCTCGACTGCTTGGCGTCCTGAGAAAACGCGACCGTCGGCTAGGTCGCGCACCACGTCGACATTCATCGGTCGGCGTTCGATGACTAAGCCTACAAAGAAATCATATAGGTCGAGTACGATGGATTCGGTCGCCGCTCGGCCGGCTAGGGTCAGCGGTTCGACGGGCGATGGGACACCCTTAAGCTCTGAGGATTTAACGATGATTGGTTCAATACCAACCGTTTTGAGAAGTTCGGATACATTGGCGGATTGGAGGATGACGCCGATTGAACCAGTGATTGAACCCGCGCGGGCGAATACTTTGTCCGCTGCGATTGCCGTCATATAAGCGGCTGATGTTGCTACCGTTCCCATGACCGTTGCAACGGGCTTTGCCTCGGAGACGGCGCGTAGCTTGTTGTAGAGGTCCTCACCGCCCACTACGCTGCCTCCCGGGCTGTCAATGTGAATGATAACGGCGCGCACGTCATCGTCTTCTGCTAGACGCATGAGCGCGCGGTTTCGGGCCTCGTCGTGGACAATTACCCCCTCAATATGGACCCGGACGATGCGCTCGCCGCGCAGCAAATTGCCCTGTGCCTGAAGTAAAGCAAGGACGGCGCCCAAAACCACGAGAAGGGTGACGGCCTGCCAGAAACGCAGCCGAATTTTCAACCGGCGGCGGTCGAGCAGTGCGTCCGGATCATAAGACATGCCAGCCAATCAGGCGAGTAAGTCTCATGACTTGTCCACGCCATCCTCATCGATTGCGTCAGCGTTCCCGGTCGGCTCTTCGGCCGGTGTCTCGGCGGGTGCTTCCTCGATTGTCTCGGCTGCGGGCGCTTCGCCGATCATCTCCTGGGTTTCAGCCTGCTTTTCTCGAATCGCGGCCCCGAGGATGTCACCGAGCGATGCGCCGCTATCGGACGAGCCGAACTGCGCCATCGCCGATTTCTCCTCGGCAATTTCATTGGCCTTGATGGATAGTGAGATGCGCCGGCTCGACGAGTCGATGCTGGTCACCTTGGCATCAACCTTTTCTCCAACCGCGAAGCGATCAGGCCTCTGCTCGGAACGATCGCGCGACAGGTCTGAGCGGCGTATAAATGCCACTAAGCCGCCCGAGGTGGTAACCTCTATGCCACCGTCATTAACCTCCGAGACGGTGGCGGTCACGACTTCGCCCTTGCGGATGTTGCCTAGGGACTCCGCGAACGGATCGTTCGAGAGTTGTTTTATGCCTAGTGAGATGCGTTCCTTCTCAGTGTCCACTTCGAGTATTTTGACCTTGACCATATCTCCCTTGGTGAAGTCCTCGAGTGCTTCCTCGCCCGTCTTGTCCCAGGAAATGTCAGAGAGATGAACCATGCCGTCGATATCGCCCGGCAGACCAACGAAGAGGCCGAACTCGGTGATATTGCGTATTTCGCCCTCTATTTCCGTCCCGCCCGGGAACTTGACCGAAAACTCGTCCCAGGGATTTTCCTGGGTTTGCTTGAGGCCAAGTGAGATACGCCGCTTCTGAGGGTCTACGTCGAGTACCATGACGTCAACTTCTTGGCTCGTCGAAACGATCTTGCCTGGGTGCACATTCTTTTTAGTCCAGCTCATCTCCGAGACATGGACCAGACCTTCAATACCTGGCTCTAACTCGACGAAGGCACCATAGTCGGTGATGTTAGTCACGCGACCGGTGAAGCGGGCGCTTACTGGATACTTCAGTTCCACATCGTCCCACGGGTCTGCCTCAAGTTGCTTCATGCCGAGGGATATACGCTGGGTCTCCGGATTGAACCGGACGACCTGGACCTGAACGGTCTGGCCGACTTGCAGCGCTTCGGAGGGATGGTTAATCCGTCGCCAGGAGATGTCCGTGACGTGGAGCAGACCATCGACACCACCGAGATCGACGAATGCGCCATAATCGGTGATGTTTTTAACCACACCCTGAAGAACTTGGCCTTCCTTAAGGTTTGCGACCAGCTCTGTGCGCTCGGCGGCGCGGGTTTCTTCTAGCACCGCGCGGCGCGAGACAACGATGTTGCCTCGAGCGCGATCCATCTTAAGGATCATGAAGGGTTGCGGAGTGCCCATGAGCGGTGAGACGTCGCGCACTGGACGGATGTCTACCTGGCTGCCCGGCAGAAAGGCGACAGCGCCTGAGAGGTCGACCGTGAAACCACCCTTTACGCGACCAAAAATTGTACCTGTGACTCGCTCCGTTTGCTCAAAGGCTTCCTCTAGCTTCTCCCAAGCCTCTTCGCGACGTGCCTTTTCACGTGACAGGACAACTTCACCATTGATGTCTTCATAGCGCTCGACAAAGACTTCAACCTTGTCGCCGACGGTCAGCTCTGCGGGCTGTCCCGGCGGAGCGAACTCCTTCATCGGCACCCGGCCTTCGGACTTGAGGCCGACGTCAATCAGCGCGAAGTCGCTCTCAACTGAAACGACGGTGCCTTTGACGACGGTGCGTTCGAGGGACGAATTGTTTTCGAAGCTTTCTTCGAGGAGGGCGGCAAAATCTTCACCCATACCAGCACCCTCGGGCGCTGCAGCTATATCGGTCATGGGACGATACGTCCTTTCAGGTTATACTTTTCATGCCAACCGGTTGTGTCCGGTGGTCTTTCGTATCCAGCTGCCTGTCCGGCCAGCCCGGACATGGAAACAATGCTAGATACGCAATCATTCCGACTGAGGTCTAGGAGGATCGATCCTCGATATACGTCCGCACCATTTCGAAGACGGTATCGGGCGTTTTATCGGAAGTATCTATCTTCCATGCGTCTCCCGCCTTTAGCGGAGAGACCTCTCGAGTGCGATCACGCTCGTCACGCGCTTCTATCTCAGCCAAGACGGCGGGATATTTACTCTCTAAGCCCTTTTCCTGCAACTCTTTATGGCGACGTTTCGCTCGGATTTCAGGGCGGGCAGTAATGAAGAGTTTTATATTGGCGTTGGGGCAGACCACGGTGCCGATATCGCGCCCGTCTAGCACTGCGCCCGCCTTGCCGCCGGGTGGAGTGCGTGCGAAGTCGCGTTGGAAATCGAGGAGCACCTGGCGGACGGCTGGAATCGCAGCGACCTGAGAGGCTGCATCGGCGACGATCTCGGTGTAGAGGTCGTCGGATTTGATCTGTCCGGGGTTTAAGAGCTGCGCAGCGCGTAGCGCGTCGTCCTTTTTTGCTGGGTTACCGCCCGCGTCTACCACTAGGTGCCCAACCGCGCGGTACAGTCGTCCGGTGTCCAGAAGGGCGAAGTCGAAATGTGTGGCCAGCCGCTTGGCGAGTGTACCTTTTCCGGCTGCAGCGGGACCGTCGACGGCGATGATCACGACGTCTCGTCCTTGGTGCCCGACGTGATGTTTGCACCCAGTCTGGTCATGGCTGCAATGAAGTTGGGGAAGCTCGTATCTACGGTGCGCACATCATCAACTGTGACCGGCTCCGTTGTCGCGAGGCCAAGCACAAGGAAGCTCATGGCAATTCTATGGTCCAGGTTGGCGGCGATTTTGCCGCCGCCCCTGGGTGGACCGCCGCAGCCCTGAATAACCATCTGGTCTCCCTCGGTCCGGACTGTAACTCCGCAGGCCGTGAGGCCATCCTCGATCGCCGCTAGCCGGTTGCTCTCCTTGAGTCGCAGCTCGCCGACCCCCTCGAACACGGTGGTGCCGGCTGCGCAGGCCGCTGCGGTCGCCAGCACGGGGTATTCGTCGATCATTGAGGCTGCGCGTTCGGCGGGTACGGTCACGCCCTTCAACGCGCTGGCGCGTATGTGCAGGTCTGCGACTGGCTCGCCGCCGATCTCACGGGGGTTCTCGAGGGTTAAATCGGCGCCCATCTCCGTCAGCGTATCGAACAGGCCTATGCGTGCTGGATTCACGCCGACAGACAGCAGCGTTACCTCTGATCCGGCCACGATCGCTGCGGCTACGGCCGGAAAGGCGGCAGAGCTCGGGTCGGCGGGGACCTGGGTGTCTAGTGGACTAAGTTCGGGTTGGCCGGTGACCGTGATCCGTCGACCGGTCGCGGTATCGGCGACCTCGATGGCGGCGCCCATATGGGCCAGCATGCGTTCGGTGTGGTCCCGGGTTGGGGCGACTTCTACCACGCTGGTTTGTCCCGGTGCGTGCAGACCGGCCAATAGAACGGCTGACTTCACCTGGGCCGAGGGCACCGGCAGGAAATATTCGATCGGTAGAAGATCGCTGCTGCCGGTGAAGGACAGAGGCATCCGGTCCCCGTCGCGTGCGGCAGTCTGCGTGCCCATCTCGTTCAGCGGCGCGAGTACCCGGCCCATCGGTCGGGCGCGCAGAGAATTGTCCCCGGTCAGGATGGCGGTGAACTCATGCCCAGCGAGCACTCCGCACAGCAGTCGGGCGGTGGTCCCCGAGTTGCCGAGGTTAAGAATATCGTCGGGCGCGTGCAAGCCGCCCAAGCCAACCCCTTCGATTTCCCACACGCCATCGCCGTTCCGCGTGATGCCAACGCCCATCCGGCGCAGCGCTGCCGCCGTTGCCATCACATCCTCGCCTTCCAGTAGGCCCTCGGCGCGCGTGGTTCCGACCGCCATCGCTCCGAGGATCAGAACACGATGGGAAATCGACTTGTCACCGGGCACGCGGGCGCTTCCGGATAGGGTGCCGCCAGTGCGTGCAGTGGCTGAATGGGGAGCCGATGGGGACATGTTCTCGTTGTCGTTCAATGGTTTCTCTGTGTCTGAACTGCGACCGATTAGCACAACTTTCGATGCTGGGCCATCAAGCAGGCAGGTGCTATCGGTTATGACAAAGTGGCCAGCGGACATACATTTGCTTTTGACAGTCAGCCTGGTTCGTGGCAAACGGCGCGTCCGATAAACACCGGAGGTACCACCAGTGGCAAAACCGGAATGGGGCGTGAAGCGGACCTGTCTGTCCTGCGGTGCGCGTTTCTATGACATGCAGAAGTCGCCGATCGTCTGCCCGAGTTGCGAGACGATCTTTGATCCTGAGGCTATCTTTCGGCCACGGCGGAATCGCTCGGCTGCGGCGGATGCGCCGGCACCCGCGAATGACGACGTGGTGAAGTCGAAGGTAGATGATGATGAGGTCGCGGCATTAGTAGAAGATGTTGAGGTTGATGATGCCGACGATGATGATTCGATCAGTGTTGATCTCGACGACGATGACGATGACGACGAGCCTGTTGTAGTGGTTAATAAAGACGACGATAGCTAGCGATCCAAAACCTGAGAAAGCACTTGCGTTGAACAGTGGGTTGAGTATCTTCCCGCCGCCCAGTCAGAAGGTAGCGAGCCATCGATTTAAGTTTGAGGTATTTAGGGGGCCGTAGCTCAGTTGGGAGAGCGCTACAATGGCATTGTAGAGGTCGTCGGTTCGATCCCGTCCGGCTCCACCAAA
>PBMH01000033.1 GCA_002722515.1 Alphaproteobacteria bacterium
CCGCTCCCGGCCGCCCGGGTTCTTCGCGATCCCGTCGCCGCGCGGACCGAGGGTCTCGACTTCAACCGTCACCTCATCCGTCATAAACCGCACCGATCAGAAATTCCTTGTTGCCCTCGGGTCCCTTAATCGGGCTCTCGGCCAGACCGATCACCCGCCAGCCCGCCAGGCCGTCGATCAAACCTCGGATGCGTGTGCAGACCGCCTCGTGCAGCGCCGGGTCGCGCACCACACCCTTCTTGCCGACATCGGCCTTGCCCACCTCGAACTGGGGTTTGATCAGCGCCACCAGCCGCGCACCGGGTGCCGCCAGCGCCATGGAGGCTGGCAGCACGACCTCCAGCCCGATGAAGCTGGCATCGCAGACGATCGCATCCACCGGTTCGGGGATGTGTTCTGCGGTCAGGTGCCGGGCGTTGGTTTTCTCCAGCACAACCACCCGTTCGTCGTTGCGTAGTTTCCAGGCGAATTGGCCATGCCCCACATCGACGGCGTAGACCCGCGCCGCACCGCGCGCCAGCAGCACGTCCGTGAACCCTCCCGTGGACGCCCCTACATCGACCGCCACCGCACCGGTCATGTCGATGCCCAGTTCGTCCAGCGCGTGATCCAGCTTCAGCCCGCCCCGGCTGACCCAGGGGGGGTCCTGGCCACGCAGCTCCAGCGGCACATCGTCGGCGATGCTCTCGCCCGCCTTCTCGACCCGGCGCTCGCCGGAGAAGATCTTCCCGGCCAGAATCAGCGCCTGGGCCCGCGAGCGCGTCTCCACGAGCCCACGGTCCACCAACGCCACATCGGCGCGGGTCTTGGCGGGTTTCTTCGGCGGTGATGTTTTTTCCTGTGCCACGGGGATCACGTAGCACGAGTGGGCGTTACCCGCGCAATCGCTTCGTTTCGACCGCATCGATCTCCAGCTCGTCAGTCAGAGCCACGCCGTAGCGCTCTCGCGCAGCCTCGCGGGAGACATAACCATCGATAACGTCGTCGCGGACCCGTTCCGGCTCACGCTCGAACGGAGGGCCGTACCCGCCGCCGCCATCGGCCCTGAACAGAATCTCGTCGCCCGGCCCGAACTCGCCGCGGTACATGCCGACATGTTTGCGCAAGGGATCGGTGTTGCCCCAGACCTCGTCATTGTCGGAATAGACGACCACGTCACGGGCCCAGCGCGCCTCCCAGTCGGGATCGTCGGGGTTGGGCTTGAGGATGCCGAGATTCATCGGCCCGGCCTCGCCGCCCTCCATGCCCCAGCCGGGTGTTTTTGATTTCTTCACGATGCTCAACGCCCCGAACCCGCCGAGGAAGCGGAAGTTTCGCACGGTGCCCAGCCCGCCCCGGTTGCGGCCCGGGCCGCCAGAATCTTGGTTCAGACCCGATTCCGTGACCATCACTGGCAGGCGCGATTCGATCACCTCAACCGGCACGTTCTTGAGCGTGCACATGGAGATGTGGTGGACCGCGTTCATGCCGTCCACGTCGGCGCGCGCACCCCATCCCATGCCGGCGTTGGTCTGATGCCAGACCTGGCGGCCCGTATGGGGTTCTATCCCGTAGAATCCGGGGTCACCCAGGTCACCGCCCGATCCCGCCGGCATCGCTTCGGGCATGGCTGCGGCCAGCGCCTTATAAATTGTCTCAATCGCGACCACGCTCGCCCAGATGGTGAACACCGGCGCGGGGTAGACCGCGTGAAACAAATTACCCTCCGGCGCAATCACCTTGATGGGCCGGAACTGGCCACCATTGGACGGCTCGTCCGGGGTGGTCAGGGACTTGAAGACGATGCGGCACACCGCATGGGTCATGCCGATAGCTAGGTTGATCGGCCCGCGCACCCGGTCGCTGGATCCGGAGAAATCGACCGTCATGCCGTCATCGTCGAGGGTGACCTTCACATGGACGCGCACCAGCCGGTCCCGGTCCACGCCATCATTGTCCATCCAGTTCTCCGCCTCCCAAGTGCCTTTCGGCAATTCCGCGAGGGCGCTGCGGGCCTGGTCCTCACCCACATCCAGAAACCGGTCGATCGCCGCCTCGACGGTGGTCTCCCCATATTTGGCGTAGAGCTCTTCCATCCGTTCGCAGCCGACCCGCAGGGAGGCGATCTCGGCGTTCATGTCGCCCATGATGGTGACCGGCGCGCGGGAGTTGGCGCTCATGATCCGCAAGGCGGTCTCGTTGGGTACCCCGCCCTCGACGATCTTGATTCCGGGCATCATCAGGCCTTCCTGATGGATCGAGGTGGAATCGAGGATATAGCCCGGGTCTTTGCCGCCGATATCGGTCCAGTGGGCACGCACGCAAGTATAGGCGACCAGCTCGCCCTCGTGGAAAGCGCCCTGCACCAGGATCGCGTCGTTGGTGTGGGTGCCGGTAACATAGGGGATGCTCATCATCAGCACATCGCCGGGGGCGAGATCGTCGAACAGACCCATGTCCTGGCACTTCAGGACAGCATATTCGTTGGCGCCGAGGAACACCGAAAGGCCGGTGGAATCACCGAGCAATCGTAGCTTCCGGTCAAAGATCGACAGCCCGAAATCATTGATCTCGTAGATGATAGTCGAATAGGCGGTGCGTACAAGGGTACGCTCCATCTCACGTGCCGCAGAGACGATGTAGTGACGGATCACCTCGGTGGTCGCGGCGTCTAGGGTTTCAGCCTTCTGCTTAGTCACTGCGATCATGCGCCTGTCCTCCCTGCAACGTCTCCGGGTGTGATGACAATCTGGCCGAACGGGTCGATCGTGGCCGTCTGGTCGCTGAAATAGACGACCGTGGTGGTCGCCTCCTCGATCACCGCCGGGCCGGGCAGCACGTCCCCGGCCAGCAGGCTCACGCGGTCGTAGATCGCGAACTCGGCTGTATCTGCTGTGGCGAAACAATACGCCGCGCGGGTCGCACGCGGTGCGGGCCTCTTCCCCGTTCCCCGTTCATCGATCCGGGGCAGCTCCGGCTTGGACTCACGCCCGATGCCACGGACCCGCAGATTCACAAGCTGCACGGGGTCTTCCATGGCATGGCCGTAACGCCGGAGATGGGCTTCATCATAGCGCGCGCGAATTTCGTCTAGGCTGTCGGCGCCGTCGATCGACACTTCTAGGGTGTGTTCCTGGCCGAAATAGCGCAGCTCGGCGGCATGCTCGACCAGCTGGGCGCTCTCGGGAAAACCAGCATCGACGAGGTCGGCCCGGGCGCTTTCGGCAAGCTCGGTCGCCGCCCTGGTCAGGTCGGCCATCTCGATATCGTCGAGCAGCAGCAACACGGTCCTGGCGTATTCCTGGACGATATCGGTCATCAGCATGCCCCAAGCGGAGAACACCGACGAGGCCTGGGGGATGATCACCTCCCTCACCCCCATCTCGCGGCCGACCAGCGGCACAAACATGCCCCCGCCGCCGCCGAAGCCGAGCATCGAGAATTCTCGGGGGTCGAGCCCCGCCTCAACGGTGATCTCGCGCACCGCGCTGACGGTCTTGGCCAGCAGCACCTCGTAAATGCCGCGACAGGCCGCCACGAGATCGATCTCCAGGGGGTCGGCCACATGGGTCCGCACCGCGGCCTCGGCCCCTGCGACGTCTAGGGTCATCTCTCCGCCAAGGAAGCGCGCGGGGTCGATATAGCCCATGGCCAGTACCGCATCGGTAAACGCAGGCGCCGTGCCGCCGTTGCCGTAGCAGACCGGCCCGGGCACCGCCCCCGCCGATTGCGGCCCGACACGCAGCAACCCGTTCTCGGCCCGTGCGAGCGACCCGCCGCCCGCACCAATGGTCGAAATGTCGTAGGTCGGGATCATCAGGGGCAAGTTTTCCAGCGCGGCCTCGTATTTCAGTGCCGGCTGGCCGTTGTGCACGACACAGGCGTCGGTGGACGTCCCGCCCATATCGACCGCTATCATGTTCGGGCGGTCGGTCAGTTCCGACAGGGCCACCGTCCCGATCAGCCCGCCTGCTGGGCCGGAGAAGATGGTGTGGACGGGTACGTCGGCCGATACCCGGGCCTGCAGCGCCCCACCGCCCGAGCGCGTGATATAGAAGGCCCCGTCGAACCCGGCCGCGCCGAGATTCGATTCAAGCCCGGCGACATAGGTCTGGAAGATCGGCTTCACATAGGCGTTCACCACCGTCGTCGAGGTGCGTTCATACTCGCGATACTCGCGCACGATGTCGGCAGAGATGGACACCGCCACGTCGGGATACATCTCCCCAATAATCGCCTTAGCGCGTAATTCATGGTCAGGGTTGCGATAGGCGTGGAGAAAGCATACGGCGATCGACGTGCGGCCCTGTTCCTCGACCAGCCGCCTCGCGGCGGCGCGCAGCGCGGCCTCGTCCAGGGGCTCGATCTCTTCGCCTTGGGCATTCAGGCGCCCCGGCACGCCGTGCCGATAACGCTTGGCGATCAGCAACGGCGGGTCGTCATAAGTGAGCATGTACATCTTCTCGCGCGGCCGGTGATAACGGCCGGTCTCGAACACATCCTCGAAGCCGGCATTCGTAATGATTCCGGTGTCCGCTCCCTTGCGCTCTAGCACCGTGTTCAGGCCCAGCGTCGTGCCATGCACGAAAGTCTCGACATCCGCTAGGGACAGATCGAGGCGACCGATGGCACTCAGCACGCCCTCGGCCGCGTTGTCCGGAGTGGTAAAGTCCTTCTCTAAACGCAGAGTGCGAGTCTCTGTATCGAATACGACTGCGTCGACGAAAGTTCCGCCAATATCGACGGCAAGGCGCTGGGTCATATTCTTCGTCCTCTCAATCGTACAGCAGCCAGTCGCGTAACAGCGCTGTTGCTGCAGCCGGGTTTTCGAGCGGCGGCATGTGGCCACAATCCTCAACGATGGATAACCGCCCGCGTTGTGCAAGGTCGGCAATTTCCTGATGCTCGGCGACGCTCGTCAACACGTCCGAACGGCCGACGATCGCACGAACCGGGATGTTGGTGCCCCGCAGCAAACCGCGGGAGTCCTCGCGGGTCTGCATGGCCCGGTGCCGAGCGGCGAACAGGTCAGGGCCGATACGTTCTCCCATAGCGCGCACCCGCGCAAACAGCGGGTCCAAGTGACGGTCTGGATGCAAAAGCTGCGGCACGAAATTATCAAGCAGGTCGCCGAACCGATCTTCCTCGCAGTCAGCGATAGCCGCCACGCGGCTGGCCGCCTTATCCGGCGTGTCGACGCGCGACGAGGTGTCCAGTAGCGCGATGCGCTCTACGCGCCCGGGTGCCTGCCGCAGAACCTCGAGGGCAACATATCCGCCCATGGAAAATCCGGCGATGGAGAATCGCGGCGGCGAGGCGCCGAGTACTGCATCGGCGAGCCCCCGCATCGTGTCGGCCTCATCCGCCGGCGCGTAGGTGATGTCGGCCACGTCGGAGAGATGTGCACGCTGATATGCCCAGAGCTCCTCGTCGCAGATCAGGCCCGGCACCAAGACTAGGTATTGATTGGTTACCACCGTCGGGACTCCCCCTCTTCCACACCAGTCTATGGGCAGCTGAGACATCACAACAGAATATGTTAAGCATAGTAACAATATAATTTATTGATGCCTGAGACTGTCATGGAAACGCGCGTTTTACAAAATTTCCTGCGGGTCACCCAAGTCGGCAAGCTCGGCCATGCCGCGGCGGAGCTGAACATCGCCCAGCCGGCGCTTAGCCGGCAAATCGCGCTGCTGGAGGCTGATGTCGGCGCACAACTGTTCGTGCGGCACCGGCGCGGGGTCACGTTGACCGAGGCCGGCCTGCTGTTTCGCGACCATGCCCGCGCTATCCTAGCAACACTTGAACAGGCCCGCGCAGAAGTCTCCGCAACCGCAAAAGACCCGACCGGGACCGTGACCCTGGGTCTGCCGACGTCAATGTTCTACGTGCTATCGGCCGATGCCGTCGCGGCATACCGCGAATGCTATCCCAACGTATTCTTGCGGGTGCGCGAAGCCGTAGGCCACGTTATAGGGTTGCTCTTCCGGGAGGGCCAGCTCGATGTGTCAATCCTGATTGAGCCGGGTGCCATGCCGGGGGTCGCGCTGACACCGCTGGCCGCCGAAGACATCTGCCTAGTGGGGCCAAGGGAGGCTGGTCTTTCCCTCGACGAACCCGTATCACTCAGAGAACTGGCAACAGCGCCGATGATTATGCTCGATCCGGCGAACCACGTGCGGACGAAAATCGAAGGCCTCCTCAGTCAGGCCAATCTTTCCCTCAACCCCGCGATGGAGATTGAAGGACAGCCCCTAACCTTCGAGATGGTCCGCAGGGGCCACGGCCACACGGTGCTGCCACGCAGCGCAGCGCAGCGGGAGTTGGTGATCGGCCGCATAAGCGCGGCGCCTATCAAGGGGGCGGCCATTGCTTGGTCTCTCGCGGTCAGCCGTACCCGGGCGGACGCGCCGGAAGTACGCGCCCTGACCAAGCTGGTGTCCGAACTCGCGCAAAGTCGGATCGACGATGGGACCTGGCAACAAGCGCAGTAGCGACAAGGACCCCCTGCCCTGTAAGATCATACCAACAAAAAGATTATGCAACCGGGGGACACTTCATGACGCAACGTATCGGACTGGTGGGCATGGGCCTGATGGGCCAAGCCTTCATCAAGAACATGCGCGAACGCCAGTTCATTGTGCAGGGCTTCGACGTAGACTCCGCGCGGATGGACCAGCTAGCCAAGGCCGGCGGCCACCCCGCCAACACACCGGCCGAGGCGGCCAAGGGCGTCGATCGGGTAATTGTCTCCGTCCCAACCAGCGACATCGCGCGGTCGGTCATCTTCGAGGACGGCAGCGGCCTTGCGGCAGGCGCCGAAGCAGGCCTCATCGTCATGGACACGACAACAGCACGCCCAGAGGATAGCGAGCGCACGGCGGCCGAGCTCAAGGAGATGGGTATCACTTATCTCGATTCTGCCGTCTCCGGCACCTCTACTATGGCCCAAGCGGGCGACCTGGTGGTAATCGCTGGCGGCGAAGAGAAAGCCTTCGAGGCCTGCCGTGAGGCCTTCGCTGGATTCTCGCGAGCCGCCTACTACATGGGACCGTCGGGCTCGGGGGCGCGCACCAAGCTGATCATCAACCTGATCCTCGCCGGCAACCGACTTGCCATGGCCGAGGGGTTGCTGCTGGGCGAAAAGGCCGGGCTCGATTCCGGCAACCTCCTCTCGGTGCTGCAGGACGGGGCGTGCAGCTCGAAGACCATGGTCGACAAGGGCCCAAAGATGATCGAGGCCGACTATTCCCAGCAGGGCAAGGTCGCGATTAGTCTCAAGGACTCACGCCTGATGATGGACATGGGCCGGAACCTCGGCGCACCAACACTGATGATCCAAGTCTACTCCCAGATCATGCAAGCCGCGCTCGAGAAGGGCTACGGCCAGAAGGATACGGTCGCATTCTACGAAATCATGCGCGGTATGGCCGGCCTCGAGGAACGCGAGGGCATCGACGACGTGCCGTTCGGGAAGGAGTAACAGGCCCATGTCGCCCTCTGCCCTGAACATAGAAGACCTGCGGCGGCTTGCTAAAAGGCGGCTGACTAGGGGGCTGTTCGAGTTCTGTGACCGGGGCTCGGAGGACGACGTCGCGCTACGTCACAACCGTGACGCTCTTGAGCGGATCAAGTTGCGATCACGGGTCCTCAATGACACATCCTCTAGACACACCAAGTCCAAACTTTTCTGCAAGCCCGTAGACATGCCGTTGGTGATCGGACCGACAGGCCCCGCGGGTTTTGTCTGGTACCGGGGTGAGACCGCGCTGGCCCGTGCCGCAGCGAAGGCGGGCATTCCTTTCACGGTGGCCAGCACGTCGAACACGCCCATGGAGCAGATCGTAGAAAAAGGCGGCGGCGGGCGGCTCTGGTATCACCTGTATGTCTGGCGCGACATGGAGGTGTCGCTTAAGGCTGTGCCGCGAGCCGAGGCCGCGGGCTTCGAAGCACTGGTGCTCACCGTCGATTCAACCGTGCCGTATAATCGCGAGTTCGATGTACGGAACGGCACGACCATGCCGGTTCGGCTGACGCCACAGAACATCGCCGACCTTATTACACATCCACGCTGGTTGTTCGGCACCATCGGCCGCTACGTGCTCGCCGACGGACACCTTCCCCGCTACGTCAATATCGACATGCCCAACGGGCTCTCGTCAGCGGACGCGCGCGACTTCCTGTTCAAGAACGACACGCTGGACTGGGATTTCCTGAAGCGTATCCGGGACATGTGGTCCCGCAAGCTGGTGGTGAAGGGCATCCTACATGCCGACGATGCTGCAAAATGCGCAGAATGCGGCGTCGACGCGGTTGTGATTTCGAACCATGGTGGGATCGCGTCGGATTCGGCGCTGGCGCCGATAGCCGTGCTGCCGTCGGTAGTGCGCGAAGTCGGCGACCGAATGACCGTGATCGTCGATTCCGGCTTCCGTCGTGGCTCGGACATTCTCAAGGGGCTGGCACTGGGTGCAGATGCAGTTATCGTCGGTCGAGCGACACTCTATGGTGTGTCGGCCGCCGGGGAGCCCGGCGCAACGCGGGCGCTGGAAATCCTCCAGGCTGAGATGCACCGAACCATGGGCGTTATGGGGTTGACCCGTATCGCAGACATCACTCGCGACCATGTAGTCCTGCCCCACGAACTACCGTTGTAGAAAACCTGCAAAAAGGCTCGCTGCCGCTGCAGGCCGTAAGACGCGCATGCCACCCGGGTCGGCAGCTTAACTTCAGCCCCCGGTAGTGGCGAGAAGAT
Organism: Alphaproteobacteria bacterium; assembly: GCA_002722515.1. Classification (GTDB taxonomy): domain Bacteria; phylum Pseudomonadota; class Alphaproteobacteria; order UBA6615; family UBA6615; genus UBA8079. The sequence goes on from PBMH01000033.1 coordinate 8,738, forward strand.
CGCTGTGAGCTCACCAAGTAACCGTTAAGGCTAATCCCTATAGAGGTAGTCTGCTGCCTTCAGGAAAAGGGTGCGGTTTACGCCGTCCGAGTGCAGGAAGGCAGCCGCATCGCGAACCCGCTTCTCGAGCCCTATCTCCTTCATGAAGCCGCTGCCGCCATGGATCTCCATGGCCCAAGTGGCTATCTGCCAAGCAATCTGTGAGGCATAGACTTTTGGCAGCGCGCCCAGCGCCGGATCCCAGGGCACGGTGTCCCGGTTGTCGGCTGCCCAGGTGGCCTTGCGGATATAGGTCCGCGCGACATCAAGCATCATGTGCATCTCGGCGAGTTGGGTGCGTATACCATCATGCTCAATGAGCGCCTTGCCACCCTGTATACGGTTCTTCGCCCATTCGAGCGTCATTTCATAGGTGGCAACCGCGTTGCCCAGCACCGAGGCACCGGCATACGCGTTACTAGCCGGGAAGAAGTCGGCCAGAATCTGGAAGCCGTTGCCGATCTCGCCGACCACGTCCGCATCGGGCACGAAGCAGTCCTGAAAGATCATCTCAGCATTATTCGCTAGCCGCTCACCCATCTTGTTGTGGACCTGGCCTAGGGAGAACCCTGGAGTCTGGTTGGACAGGATGAAGCAGGTACTACCCGAGAATAGGTCTTTATCCTTCTCGGTCTGGACGAAGAGCAGGAAGACATTGGCCCGGTTCGAGTTCGATACGAAGTGCTTCATGCCATTAATCTTCCAGCCGCCGTCGACCTTCTCGGCGCGGGTGTTGAACGACCAGTCGCCATGCACGAAATAGTTTGAGCCATTTTCGGGCTCTGTGATGCCGATGGCGAGCAGGCCACGCGGATCGTCGCGGAATCGCGGAATAAAGCGTTGCTGCTGATCCTCAGATAGCGCCTCCATCATGATCTGCGCAATCTTCAAGGTCTGAGCCATAACCACCGAGATACCGATATCACCCATGGCGAGTTCCTCAACCACCATACCCGTGGTGAGATAGTCGGCGCCTATACCGCCCCATTCTTCGGGCAAGGTCATGGTGCGGATACCCGCCGCGTCCGCCTTCTCAACGATCTCCCAGGAGAAGCTCTCCTCAGGATCCGTGTTGGCATCGAGATCGGCCGATACAGGCAGAATCTCGTCGGTCACGAAGCGCCGGACCGAGTCCAGGACAGCTTCCTGCATTTCATCGACGACAAAGGGCTCTCTCATGTTTCTCTCCAGAAAAAAGTGCAGGGCAGGGCCGCATATTCTCATAAATATTCATGTTATTTTTCTAGGCGAGAGCGGTCCTGGGGTCTAGTGGACAGCAGTTGTCAAGCGTGGACGCCCCTGAACTCTTCCTCACGGCCAAGCGCGCTGAGGACCGTCGCAACAATTCCTGATGCAGTGAGCCCCGCCTGTTCGTACTGGACGCCTGGATTCTCATGATCGATAAAAATATCGGGCAGGGTCATCGGTCGAAGTTTAAGTCCTCCATCGAGAAGCCCCGATGTGGCGAGGTCAGTCATCACCTGGGTCGCGAAGCCCCCGATCGCACCCTCTTCCGCAGTAACCAAAACTTCATGCTCACGAGCTAGGCGACGGATCAACTCAGTGTCGAGCGGCTTGGCGAAGCGCGCATCCACCACGGTCGTGCTCAGCCCATGGGACGCCAGATCCTCGGCGGCAAGTAGGCATTCCTGCAAGCGTCCGCCGTAGGAAAGCAGCGCCACACTGGTTCCTTCCTGTAAAATCCGGCCCTTGCCGATCTCAAGAACCTGCCCGCGTTTAGGCATATCGACACCAATGCCCTCTCCTCGTGGATAGCGAAATGCCGACGGCCGGTCGTCGATTGCCGCCGCGGTCGCAACCATGTTGACCAGTTCCGCCTCGTCCGCCGCCGCCATCAATACAAAGCCCGGCAGGCAGCCCAGATAGGCCACGTCGAAAGAGCCGTGATGGGTCGCGCCATCGGCGCCAACGAGGCCCGCACGGTCGATAGCAAAGCGCACAGGCAGCTCTTGAATGGCGACGTCATGCACCACCTGGTCATAGCCGCGCTGCAGGAAGGTCGAGTAAATGGCCACGAATGGTTTGTAGCCCTCCGAGGCAAGGCCCGCAGCGAAGGTGACGCCATGCTGCTCGGCGATTGCCACGTCGAAGCAGCGGTCCGGGAAAGCCTTACCGAAGATATCAAGTCCCGTGCCCGACGGCATAGCGGCAGTCACGGCGACAATCTTCTTATCCTCCTCCGCCTCACGCACAAGGCTGTCGGCGAACACACGTGTGTAGCTCGGTGCGTTAGACTTGGCCTTCAATTGGGCGCCCGTGACCACATCGAATTTCGATACCGCATGATACTTCTCGTCCTCGCCCTTGTCGGATTCGAACCCCTTGCCTTTCTGGGTCACCACGTGCACCAACACTGGCGCATCCTGCTGACTATCGCGGACATTCTTCAGGACGGGCAGCAGATGGTCGATGTTATGACCGTCTATCGGACCGATATAATAGAAGCCCATCTCCTCAAACAGGGTGCCGCCGGTTACGAAGCCGCGAGCATACTCCTCGGCTCGGCGCGCCGCCGCCTCAAAGCTCTTGGGGAACCGGTTAGCCATATCTTTGGCTACCCGGCGGAGCGACCGATAGCTCTTGGACGAGATCAAACGCGAGAGATAGGCGCTCATAGCACCAACAGCGGGCGCGATCGACATGTCGTTGTCATTCAGCACCACGAGCAGGCGCGAATCCATCGAGCCGGCGTTGTTCATCGCCTCATAGGCCATGCCCGCACTCATAGAGCCGTCGCCAATGACGGCGACCACGTTGTTGTCATCGTCGGCCAAGTCCCGCGCGACGGCCATCCCGAGGCCAGCCGAGATCGAGGTAGAGCTATGCGCCGCGCCGAATGGGTCGTATTCGCTCTCAGCGCGACGGGTAAAACCCGAAAGTCCGCCACCTTGGCGCAGGGTACGGATACGGTCGCGGCGATCGGTCAAAATCTTGTGAGGATAGCATTGATGGCCAACGTCCCAGATCAGCCGGTCACGAGGTGTATCAAAAACATGATGCAGCGCTACCGTTAATTCGACTACGCCTAACCCGGCACCCAGATGGCCACCTGTAATCGAGACTGCGTCTATAGTCTCCTGACGAAGTTCATCAGCTAGCTGCTTCAACTGCTCGGGCGTAAAATGCGCCATATCCTCCGGAATCCGGACGGTATCGAGAAGCGGGGTTCTACTATTTTCGCTCAATGGACGGATCCCATCGCGGGCTTGAATATAATTACACGCGGCGGTCTATCAAACTCTCGGCCGCATCTCGCAATAAGTCTGCCTTTTGACCAAAGAAATCAAGGTTTGCCACAGCAATCTGAATATGACGGCAGGCAATCACCCGCGCGCCCTCCAGACCGTGCCGAGATACGAACGTCGCCTTACCCCGAACCTGGTCCTTCCCCACTGTCTTACCAGTTTCAACTGCATCGCCGATCTCGTCTAGGATGTCGTCGGTAATCTGAAACGCGAGCCCGTAATTCACACCAAATTCCCGCAAATGATTACGCTCGGTCTCCCCTGCACCGGCCAGCACCGCACCTGCCTCGCACGACCAGGCGAAAAGAGCTCCTGTCTTCATGGATTGAAGACGCATGATCGCGTCATCCTGATAGACCGGATGCCGCTCGGCTGCCAAATCGAGAAGTTGCCCGCCGGCCATCCCCTCGGGGCCACCCGCACGTGCCAAGCCGAGAACAAGCTCAGCCCGAATTAAGCTGTCGGGGTGAGTCGCCGGATCGGCCAGCACCTCAAATGCCATCGTCAGAAGCGCATCGCCTGCGAGGATCGCGGTCGCCTCGTCGAACTTCTTATGAACGGTCGGCTGTCCGCGCCGCAGGTTATCATCGTCCATCGCCGGCAGGTCGTCATGCACAAGCGAATAAGTGTGCATCATCTCGACAGCAGCAGCCACACGAAGCGATAAGTCTAGTTGACCGCCACAAATTTCTGCCGCCGAGACAACCAGAAACGGCCGCAGTCGTTTGCCGCCGGCAAGCGCAGCGTACCTCATTGCAGCCCATAGATTCACAACATCAGCGTCGGCAGCACTTCCACCCGAGTTTTTCTCCAACAGTGTGCCGATCGTCGCATCGACATCCGCCGCGACGGCCGCCAACGCATCAGCGTATCTGGCAGACACAGACTATTCCGAAACGATGGGTTCGGCTTCCGCCGCGCCATCCGCACCAAGCGAAATCTTTTCTACCCGAACCTGTGCCTGACGCAACTGTAGTTCGCAGTGTCGCTTCAACGCTGCACCTCGCTCATAGGCGGCAATTGCGTCATCAAGCGCACTATCGCCACCCTCGAGGCTTCGTACGATCTCTTCGAGCTCCGCCAGCGCAACCTCGAAAGACATCTTTGCGATATCTGCCGGAATTCCAATCTTCGTATCATTCTTAGCCATAACCAATCCTCTACCGGCGGCAGCTCTTGCCGTCAAATCGGTTTATCCCACAAGAACTCGAACATGCGCAGCGACCGACTCGCCCAATGCGGTTAGATCGTACCCACCCTCAAGGGTCGAAACGAGCCGCCCCCCGCAGTTTTTCTCGGCAACCCGGAGTAATTTATCAGTTGCCCAGGCGAAATCCTCAGTTTCCAAAGCCAATTGCGCGAGGGGATCACTCTGATGGGCATCGAAGCCAGCGGAGACCATAACCAGGTCCGGCGAGAAATCGTATATCGCCGGCAAGACCACTTCACGCATAGCGGCCCGAAAATCATAAGAACCAGCTCCAACGGACAGCGGTGCATTGACTATATTGCCATGGGCTCCCGTTTCGCTCTTGTCACCCGTCCCGGGATAGAGCGGCCATTGGTGGGTCGAGGTATAAAACAGGTCGGGCGTATTCCAGAACATGGCCTGGGTTCCATTGCCGTGATGAACGTCGAAGTCCATGACTGCGACACGTTCGGCCCCATGGACCTTGCGCGCATATTCGGCGCCAATTGCCACGCTGTTGAACAAACAGAATCCCATCGCCTGGGACGGTTCGGCATGGTGCCCCGGCGGTCGCATCGCGCAGAATGCGTTGTTCGCCGCTCCCGTCATCACCGCATCGACTGCCTCAATGATGGCACCGGTCGCGTGCAAGGCCGCCTCGCCTGATTTGGGTGACATGATCGTGTCCGAATCGACCCTAGTATATCCTTCAGCAGGGACGAGATTGAACACACGATCAACATAAGAGTCGTGGTGCACCAGCATCAGATGGTCCCGCGTGCCCTCAGACGGGATGCATCGCCTTAGTGAATCGAACTCGGACTTGGCCAGCACATCAGCAATCGCCCGCAACCGCGCTGGCGATTCCGGGTGTCCCGGGGACGGCTCATGCTCAATACAAACCGGGTGAAAATATAAATTCGTAGTCATGGGCGTTGTCCCGACAGAACTGGTTGCCCCATTTTAGCGCCCATAGTGAGCCGACGACAGAGATGGTGCTGGGACAAACAAGGAAAATAGCAAGATTTGGGCAATTGGGCGCCTATATCCGACTGCGCCAATTGTACTTATATTGATCATCGGGTGCGTTCCTACCATCTGTGATGCGGCTTAACGATATCGCTCGAGATCCGTTTTCGGAGAAGTTTCGAAATGAATTTCCAAACCATTACATCCACAGCGCTGTCAGGTGCGGTCATTCTCGTCGTGGGTATGACGGTTTGCGCCTTGGCAAAGTCCCTCGAACCCCTTGCAGGTCCAGCCGTGACTATGGACTCCAACAGCGATGGCGTCATCGATAAGGAAGAGGCGCAAGGTCTCGCCGCGTCAAATTTTGATGCCATCGATCTAGACAAAAGCGAGACGCTCGACGGTTCCGAATTGCGTTTTTTCTTCCGCGGGGGTTCGCGGCCTAGTAGCGAAAAGACAGAATCCGCGAAGCCTAGCCCCAATGCCAGGCAGGACGGCAATGGCACGGGCGGCACGCCCCCAGCACGCGTTGAGCTTGATGTCGTGATCGAGGAGCCAATCGGCCAGACTACCCCCGTAATCGGGCGTATCATCGCCCTCCAGACCGGTCCCATCGCCGCCCGCGTCAATGGTGCCGTACTGGACATGCTGGTGGATATCGGTGACCGCGTAAACACCGGTGATGTCCTAGCAATCATCGACCAGGAACGCATGCGGCTTGAACGTGAAAGCTATGCCGCGATCGTCTCGCAACAGCGAGCCAAACTGACAGCGGAGCGCGCCGATCTCGTGCAAACAGAGAACAAGCTTAAACGACTCGAGGGCATTAGAAACTCTGCTGCATTTTCACAGGCCCGTTTCGAAGATTCCATCCAGGCTGTTGCGTCTCAAAAGGGAATGGTTGCCGAGACACGGGCGCAACTCGCCCAAGCCCAAGCACAGCTTAAGCTAGCAGATAGAAACCTCACCGATACCCATGTCGTGGCCCCTTATCCCGGGGTTATCAGCGCGACACACACGGAGGTCGGCGCCTATTTGTCAATCGGCCATGCAGTGGTCACCATTATCAACCACCGGAATCTCGAGGTCGAGGCCGACGTACCAACATCGTTAATTGCAAACCTCACCATGGGAAATTCCGTGAGCATCCGGTTCGGCGAAGGCCAAGTGGTATCAGCTGCAGTCCGCGCAATCGTGCCCGCGGAGAACCCACGCACACGAACCCGCCCGATACGGTTCACACCGAATTTCTCGAAAGTGAATGCGCCGCTGGCCGACAACCAAAACGTCACCGTTCTCCTACCAGTCGGCGGATCCCGTGACGCAATCACCGTATCGAAGGACGCGATCAACCAAAGAAACGGCCAGAACATGGTCTACGTTGCAAACAGCGGTCGTGCCCAGCCGCGTTCCGTGACAACAGGCGAGGCAACGGGAAGCCGTATGGTGGTCCACTCAGGCCTTAAAGCCGGGGACATGGTGGTGGTGCGTGGTAATGAGCGCCTACGACCGGGACAACGTTTGGTAGATATCGGCAAAACACCAACGAATGAAGGCGGCGGAGGCTGATCCGGATGAACCTGATCTCGGCATCAATCCATCGACCGATCGCGGTCATCGCGGTTGTCATCTTGGTGGTGATGTTCGGCTGGGTGGCGCTGCAGCGCATTCCTATTCAGCTAGCCCCCGATGTACGTCAGCCCGTCATCATCGTGAATACCTCGTGGCCCGGCGCATCGCCGCTCGAGGTCGAACGAGAGGTCGTCAACCGCCAGGAAGAGGTGCTCAAGGGGATCGAGGGGGTCCGAAAAATCGAGAGCCGCGCGCGCACCGGACGCTCAGACATTACACTAGAATTCGCACCGGGCCAGAACATGGATCGGGCCCTACTCCTGGTCGCGAACCGTCTCGACCGGGTGACCGGATACCCCGAAGAGGCCGACGAACCAACCCTGCGCACCTCAGGAACTGACGACAATCCAATTGCGTGGTTCGTGCTGCGACGACAGGCCGGGAACGACCGTGACTTGCTTACCTACGGTGACTTCCTTGAGGACATCGTGCAAGAGCGGATCGAACGAATCCCAGGCATCTCGGGCGTCAATATCTTCGGCGAAACCGAACGCGAGATGCGAATTATCGTGGACCCCGAACAACTCGCAAAATTCCGACTGACCGTGAGCGATGTAGTTGAACGCCTGCGCGCAGAGAACGCGTCAATCTCCGGCGGCGATGTAGAAGAGGGCAAACGCGCTTACATCGTGCGCACCGAAGGTGACTTCACAAGCCCGGACCAGGTCCTCAGCGTAGTTTTGCGCTCGGACGCAGAACAGGAGGATGGCCGCATCGGTCGAATCACGCTGCGGGACGTTGCGCAGGTAGAACTAGGATACAAGGAGGCTCAGGCTTTACCCCACCGCTTCGACGAGCGCGCTATGGCGTTCAACATGACCCGCGAGCAGGGGGCTAACGTCCTAACTGTCATGGACGAGGTGCATCGCGTCGTTGCCGACCTTGCTGAAGGTCCACTCAATCGGGTAGGGCTGATCGTCGAAAGTGTGTTCGACGAGACTCTGTATGTAAACTCGGCAATCTCACTGGTGCAGCAAAACATCGTCGTTGGCGGCTTTCTAGCCGCTCTAATACTTATGCTATTTCTCCGCTCCTGGCGCCCTACCCTAGTTGTGAGCCTCGCTATCCCGGTTTCCGTGGTCGGTTCATTTGTCGCGATGGCCGCCCTCGGCCGCTCACTCAACGTTATCAGTCTGGCGGGCATCGCCTTTGCGGTCGGCATGGTCGTCGACGCAGCTATCGTTGTCCTGGAAAACATCTTCCGACTACGTCAAGAGGGCTACTCTCACGCTGAGGCGGCCCGCCTCGGTGCATCCCAGGTCTGGCCTGCCGTTTTGGTCTCCTCGCTAACTACGGTGGTTGTATTCATTCCTATCCTGGTGATGGAGCTCGAAGCAGGCCAGCTGTTCCGTGATATCGCCGTCGCCATCTCCGTTTCCGTACTTCTATCTCTGCTCGTCTCGGTGACTGTAATCCCGGCACTTGCGAACAGATTGCTCGTCAGCAGTCGCGCTGAAAGCAAGTCACCGCTGCAAATTCCCGTGGTTGACCGCTTCGCGCAGAGTTTTGTGACCTTTTGGCAGAACTTCACGCGCATAATCGTTCGCTCGAATCTACGCGCAATCGTGGTTGTTGGCGCCATTACCCTTGCCTCGGGAACGTTTACGGCAATTTTTGCACCAAAACTCGATTATCTCCCAACCGGGAACAGAAACTTCGTTTTCGGATTCGTGAACGTACCACCGGGATACAATCTCGACACGGTCACCGATATAACTGAGCGGATCGCGAACCGAACCCGCAACCTCTGGGCGCCAGAGACCGGCCCCGAGTCCGAAGCGAGCGAACCACCCAAGTTCCAACGTTTCATCCGTGTACCGTTCGCCGGGCGCGCCTTCGTGGGTGGCACCTCGGTCGATCCG